>JAAYUP010000257.1 GCA_012517635.1 Candidatus Atribacter alterifermentans | reverse complement strand
CCACCATCACAGAGTTCTGTGCTCATATCAACGCCTTCAAGATCCTTTTTAATTGAATCAACCTTTTTATTAGTGACTTCTCTTTCATCGGCTTCTTCATTGAACTTATTATTTTTTCTCTTCGATTCTCTGTTTTTGATCTTCATATACTCATCTTTATCCAAAAGTTCCAGATAGCGGCTGTTGTACCATAGCTGGGTGGTATCCACCTTAGCCCAGATACCATCATCATCACTGCGAAGTGCTAAAACCTCACCTGCACTACCTGTTCCATTATATCGTACATGAACACCGATTAAAAGTTCTTTGTTCTTGTTAGCTGCTTCCACATTCTCACCCCCATATAATCTGAATTTTCATAATTCAAGAAATACAATACAATTATATCTGATATCTGTAATTAATATTTTTTTATCTTATTTTTTCAATCTTTTAATAATCAAGGTTCTTTAATATCCAAACGTCTTTTTTTAGTTTTCTGGGATGATTCCTTTCTTAGTTCAAGGTCTTTCTTCTCAATATTTAATAAAAGGTAATCTCCCACCTCGTCTATGTCAGAAGTTTCTATCTCCAGATCTTTCCTGGTGAGCCCAAAGTCACTGGTTGATATGATTATGGTGGTTATAAGACCTTCCTTTGGTTTTATCACCATATCAACCACTTTCCCAACCTCATTAGCCTTTTTATCCAAAACTCTTCGCCCGAAAAAGTCGCTCACTTTCATTAAAACACCATATTATACTCTTTTTTTTGATGTATATAATTTTTGTCCAATTTTAAGGTTTTTATCTCCTTTTATTCTCCCCAAAAATAGGATTTGAGGTTTAAACATACAAACTACCTTCAAAGTTAAAATATTTTTCTAGAAATCATTGATTTTTGAATTTTATTATTCATTTATAGTGTTGGAAACAAATTAATAAATTAATAAACAATATTAAATTAACTGGTATATCGGAGAAAGACCATGGAAGAAGCGGGAAGATCCATAATAAATGACATATTAAATGGGAAAATAAAAAACAGGAAGGATCTGGAGAAAGCCAAATTCACTGTTTGCCGTGAATATGGGCTAAAACGTTTCCCCCGCAACTCTGAAATACTAAAAAATGCCACTAGTGATGAAAAAGAATTAGTTACCCCTATTTTGAAGAAAAAACCTACCAGAACCATCTCAGGAGTGGCTGTGGTGGCGGTGATGTGCCCTCCACACAAATGTCCACACGGAAGATGCCTCTACTGCCCTGAAAGCACCATAGCACCCCCAAGTTATACTGGAGAGGAGCCTGCTGCATTAAGGGCCCGGATGTACGATTTTGATCCATATAAACAGGTTTACAATCGCTTGCTCCAACTGGAGAGTATTGGACACCCCCTGGATAAAGTGGAGCTAATAATTATGGGCGGTACATTTCCCTCACGATTTTTATGCTTCCAGGAATGGTTCATCACCCAGTGCCTCCAGGCCATGGTGGACTTTGGAGTAAAAGAACCAAAACTTGTTTCTAATGACGAGAAAGTGCTTCCAACGACTTCACATGGATTCAAATACTTAAAAGATGTTCAAAGAGCCAATGAAAGCTCCAGTGT
>JAAYUP010000256.1 GCA_012517635.1 Candidatus Atribacter alterifermentans | reverse complement strand
TTGGGGATAAAAACCAATACCGATCCCAATCCACCAATAATCCCATCAAGAATAAAAGATCGGAGGAGCTCTGAGGTGCCAAAACCGACAAGCCATGGTTCAATTACTCCGGTTAACCATTCAAAGAATCCTTCTATATAGCCGATAAAAGGATCCCCCACCTTAAAGGTAAACTGAAACAAAGCCCACATGGCAAACAGAAAAAGAGTAATCCCAATATAGCGATTGGTTACGATTCGATCAATCTTGTCGGATAATGACAGTTGGACTTCTGATGTTTCTTTACGAGTAATTGCCTGAGCTACTATTTTATGAATAAAATCATATCGGCGCTCGGCAATCAATGACTCCACCTCTTCGCCAAGAAGGTTTTCCAATCTTTTTACCGCTGCGTCTCGAATTGGGATAAATCTTTCAATATTCAAATTTTTTCCCATTTTTTGCAGAGTGTTTATTTCTCCTTCTAATAATTTTATTGCGAACCAACGACTTTTATCGGAGTTTTCCCAAGAAGGATTCAAAAGCAAATGATGTTCTAAGGTTATAATTTCATCTTCAATTTCTTCACCATAATCAACCATAAAACTTCTAAGGTCTTTCTTTTTGCTTTCCCTTAAAACCTCCTGCAATAATACATTCAAGCCTTCACCATGAATAGCAACCGTTGGAACAATCGGTATACCGATTAATGAAGCTAACTTTTCTGTATCGATATTTATCTGTTTCACTTTTAACTCATCACTCATATTCAGCGCAACAACCACCCGAGCTCCCATTTCAAATAGTTGAAAGGTTAAATAAAGGTTTCTCTCCAAGTTGGTTCCGTCAACAATGTTAATAATAATCTCCGGTTTTTCAAAAAGAATAAAATCACGGGCTATTCTCTCGTCTTCCGAATAGCTACCAAGATTGTAAGTTCCGGGAAGGTCTATGATTCTCAAGACTTCTCCGTTAATGTTTATTTTTCCTTCTTTTTTTTCTACAGTTACCCCCGGCCAATTCCCTACTGATTGATGGGCTCCGGTTAGGTTATTAAATATGGTTGTCTTCCCTGAATTGGGATTTCCAACCAATGCTATGGTTATCTCTTTATCTTTTCCCTTTTTGGTTATTTCTCTAGTACTCACACTTATAGTTCCCATTCAATACAAACCTCCAATTGTTAGGTTTAACTAACTTATATAAAAAATTTTTTACTTTCTGATTTCTTCACCCATAATCTTGAAAGCGACTCCACGACTAATAATCAAGCGGGCTTCTCCAACTGTAATAATAAGTGGTCCCCAATCGTTTTTTACAATTCTAATGATTTTGCCACGAATCAATCCCATTTCTTCCAATCTTCGTCGTAAACCCATACCTGCATTGATATCTTTTATAACAGCACAATTTCCAGATCTCAAATATGCAATTGGAAAACTATTTCGCTCCACACCTCTAAACCTCAACATATACATTTGCTGCTTCTTCTTTCCTAAGAGTTAAATGATACCCTCTCACTAATACTTCAACAGGGTCACCTAATGGTGCAACTCCTTTTACATTCACCTCGGTCCCTGGAGTGATTCCCATTTCTAATATTCGTTTGCGAATGGGATCTTTTGCAGCAATTCGAATCACCTTTCCATGTTGCCCGATTTTTAACTCATTCAAGGCTTTGGTATGAATCGAATTCTCCAAAGGGTCTTTATCCTTACTATTTTTTATTTCATT
>JAAYUP010000255.1 GCA_012517635.1 Candidatus Atribacter alterifermentans | reverse complement strand
TTTTTGTACCCGTGCTCCTTGTATAAAGGGGGAAACAGTTTTTATTTGAAAATGTAAGGGTATTCCTTCCAGTATTCTCATCGATTTAAAATCCTTATTTTGTTGACACCTTCGATAATATTAAATAATATTATTCCAGTTGTTCGATTGCAAGCTTGGTTTTCATCCTGGTGAATACTTTTTAGATAAAGTTTGAAATACAACAACTTTTCTCTTGAGAGAATTCGAGATTGAGAGGGATTTGATAAAGCAAACTTTTCAAGAAATTTTTCTTGAGAGGTGGCAATTTGTTATTCTCCAGGGTAAAAAGACGATATTCTCATATCACTGATTGGTTTGGATGTTTTTCTCAGAAAGATAAAGAGGGTTTGTCAGCAGAAAACACAAAAATCGTGTCGCCCAAAAAGAGATTCATATTCCCCTTATTCATAAAAGAGGGAACTTGAAGATATACCTAAAAAAAGTTTTTAAAAAGGTGAAAAAATGAAAAGTATGACTGGATTTGGCTATGCTGAAGGTGAGGGTTCGATTGGATTTTACCGAATATCCATTAAAAGCTTTAACCATCGCTTTTCAGACATGAATCTAAGGCTTCCTCGGGAATTATGTATTTGGGAAGAAAATTTGATATCCTATCTAAAAGAACGGATATCAAGAGGAAAGGTGGAGCTAAAGATCAATTTTGAGCCCAGTGAAGAGGCTTTTTCGGTTGAAGCCAATTCACTTTTAGCTAAAGCCTATCTTAAAGCTCTTCATAAATTGAGGAGCGATTTAAACATTCCTTATGAAGCTAACTTACGGGATTTAATGCAAGTACCGGAAATAATCAAACTGAAGGAAGACGATCATCGCTGGCTTGAGGAATATCATCTTTTTTTCCCGATATTACAAGAAGCTGTAGAAGCTTTTTTGCAATATCGGCAGCGTGAAGGAGAAAAATTGCAACATGACCTTTTCCAACAAATGGAAAAATTGAGAGAATTAGTCGCTCTCGTAGAAGAAAAATCGAAGAATATTCCGGAATATTACCGAGAAAAACTCAACCAGAGATTAAAAGAAATCATCCCAACCGTTCCCATCAACGAAAACTTATTAGCACAGGAAATTGTAATGTATGTTGATCGAAGTGATATTCACGAAGAAATTATCCGTCTAAAAGCACATATTTGTCACTTTGATGATATTCTGACCCGCCAAGATTCGATTGGAAGAGAATTAGAATTTGTACTCCAGGAAATGAATCGTGAAGTGAATACAATTGGCTCGAAAAATTCAGATGTTGAAACCTCTTCTTTGATTATTGATTTAAAAACAGTTTTGGAAAAAATGAGAGAGCAAATTCAGAATGTGGAGTAGAAGATAATTATGCCCGGCCTCCTTTTTGTTCTTTCTGGACCATCAGGCGCTGGAAAAAGTACCGTAAGAAAAGCAGTCATGGAACAGTGCGAAGGTTTGAAATATTCTGTGTCCTATACAACCCGGCTGCGACGAGAAGGAGAGCGTGAGGCTATTGATTACTATTTTGTCGATGATGAAACCTTTCAGCGTATGAAAGCGGATAATTTATTTATCGAATGGGCTAAAGTCCATGGTAACTTTTATGGGACCCCTCGTTTAAAGGTGGAGGAGTGGTTGCAGAGTGGATTTGATGTTATATTAGAAATTGACTTTCAGGGGGCTCTCCAGGTGAAAAGGAATTACCCGCAGGGAATTTTTGTTTTTATTGCTCCTCCGTCGTTAGAAACGCTTGGTGAACGTCTTCGCAATCGGAAAACTGATCGAGAAGACGTTATCTATCTGAGAATGATGAATGCTATGATTGAAATGAAATCGATTCGGGATTATGATTATTTGATAATTAATAATGTCCTTGAAGAAACCGTTCATAAATTTCATTCGGTGATTATTGCTGAGCGTTGTCGAATTCGATATAGAGATGATGATAATCAAGATCTTTTATGGGAATAAGCTCATTTCTTTCTCTAAGCTGCCATGTCGACGAGGAATACTCAACAACCAGGTTAGGGGTTAGCTTTAATTGAACACTGTGTTCCTGAAACGATGACGAAACAATTCCCCTCTAATTGAGTTATCACGCATAAACGGAGTTGGATCGAATTGATAAATTAAAGTATTTTCAGGATAGACCCTCATGCTGCTTTCGCAGCACCAGATGAGGATGAAAACTCAAGTGGTCTATCCTCTCAGTTTTTGTCTTTTACAATTTTTTTCATCTTACGCCGTAGGCTGCTATCCTGTTGTAGTTTACAGG
>JAAYUP010000254.1 GCA_012517635.1 Candidatus Atribacter alterifermentans | reverse complement strand
CGGGTGAGATTTTGAGATATGGATCATAGAAATAAATAGTTTGAACCATGTTTTCCATGAATGAACCCAATTTTTTAGCAATTCTTCCAAAACCAATTAACCCGAGATTTTGTTTCGAAAGTCTATAAATAATTTCTTTATCTGGATTTTCTATCCAATGACCTTTTCTTGATTCGTTCGAAAAAAAGCAAGTTTTTCTAACGCCAGTGAGCAAAAGAGAAAGGGCTTGAAGAGCTACTTCCTCTGTGCAGTAATCAGGAACATTTGCTACATATTTACCCAATCGCGAAGCGGCATTCAAATCAATGTTATCAACTCCTACTCCATATTTAACAATTATTTTAAGTTCTGGTAAGGCTTTCATGACTTTTTCAGTGATATGTGCATATGAAACTAAAAAGCCGATTACTCCTTTCCCATTTTGAATTAAATCTTCTTCACTCTCGCAAAACTGATCGATAACTTCTACGCCCATTGGTTCAAATACCTTTCTTTCTTCTGCAACTGAAGCATGTCGTCGATCGGTAACCAACACTTTCATCGATTTAACCTCCTTTATTCTTTAACTGCTCCAAGAGAAAGCCCAGAAACAATATATCGAGAAGCAAGGGTATATATAATCATAGCCGGTAAAGCAGCAACGACTGCACCGGCCATAAGTGGTCCCCAGGGTATTATGTCAGCAACAAGCATATCTGAAAGAGCAAGAGTAATGGTTTTTTGTGCTTTTGTGTTGATCATAACCAGCGCATAAATGTATTCTGACCAACACAGTGTGAAAGAAAAAATAAAGGTTGCTATCACTGATGGAAGACTTATCGGTAAAATTATACGAAAAAGCGTTTGTAAACGAGAAGCTCCATCTACCCAGGCTGCTTCTTCGATATCAAAAGGAAAACTTTGAAAATAAGTTATCAAAACCCATGTTGCATAAGGAATAGTTATTGTTGGATAGACCAATAAAAGTCCCCATGTAGTATTTCCCAATCCTAATCGATAAACCAAAATGTAGACCGGAATAAAGAGAATTGTCCGGGGAATTAAATAGGAAAATAGCACGAATTGCGGTATTGACTTCCGTCCTCTGAATTTCAACCTTATAACACAATAAGCAGAAAAAATGGCAGATAGAATTGATAATATAGAAACACCTAAAGAAACCTTAATACTATTCTTGAGAGCAATGCCGTAATTATAACGGGTAAAGATTTCAAGATAGTTTTTCCATTCAATTTTTCCAGGCCAGAGTTTTGGAAAAATGAGATAGATGTCTTGAAAGGTTTTAAAAGAAGTGATAAACATCCAATAAATAGGAAAAAGGGCAAACAACAGAAGAACAGCAACGATAGCATACCAAAAAACCAATCGGTTCAGCTTCTTCCGTTGCTTCATTCAAACTCACCCGATTTGAAGAAAACAAAACGAAGTGTTAATATCATGAGCAACAAAGAAAAAGGCACTATAAAGAGAGAAATCGCTACACCTTTAGCTAAGTCAAGGTTTTTAAAAGCAACAATGTAACTCCATGTTGAAAAAACATGTGTTGCATCAGCAGGACCGCCTCGTGTCATAATCCAAATTATTTCAAAATCAGCCAGGGTCCAAATTGTTGAAACGAGAGAAACGAGGATTGTTACACTTTTAATATTTGGAAGAGTGATCCAATAAAAATTTTGCCATCCAGAAGCCCCGTCGATCGTTGCTGCCTCATAAAGATATTTTGGAATTGCCTGGAGAGCTGCGAGAATGCTGATGCCAAAAAAGGGAGTTCCTCTCCAAACATTAACTAAAATGACTGAGATTTTTGCCAATAAAGGATCGCCCAACCAACCTAATGGTCGATCAATTATATTTGTTTTTAGAAGAGCGTAATTCACTATTCCACCAACATCACCCAACATCCAGCGCCAAGCTAAAACTGAAGTTAGAGTAGGCAATGCCCAGGGGAGAAAAAGTAAGGCACGATAGAGGTTTCTTCCTTTGAGGGGTTGGTTTAACGTTAATGCCATTAACAAACCCAATAAAAGTTTTAAAATAATAGCAAATCCAGTATAAATGACGGTAAACCCAATTGCTTTCCAAAAAGAAGACAAAGTGAGTAAGTTTAGATAATTTTGTAAACCAATAAATTTTCCGCTGGTGCCAATCTTCTGATTCGTCAATGAAATGTAGATTGACCATAGCAAAGGGTACCCTTGAATCAGAAAAAGATAAATTAATGAAACAAAAAGAATGAAAAAAAATAAATTCTTCTCCTTTGAAAATACCCAATCATTTTGCACTTCTTTTTCCCCGTTGTTTTTCCGCTACGGGGAATGTTCCATTTTCCCCGTAGCGGATGTAGAACATTATTTGTTTAAAATTTGCTTCACTTCTTGTTCAAAGGAGACTATTGCTTCTTCGATGGACACATTATTAACGATAATATCCTCAAACATTTTATTAATTATTCTCATATTGTACACTTCACCTGCAGCTGGTGAATACGGTCCGCGATAGCCAAGATATTCAAAGGTTTTAATACTATCCATGAAGGCTTTGTTATGTGGCTCTGCCCAAATTGGTTCGTTTGCGAGTGATTCATAAACTGGTAAAGCCAAAGGAGCACTTGCTACTATCCATTCTTTATACCAATTTGGATCCATTAGAAATATTAAAAGTTCTTCCGCAAGTTCTGGGTTTGGAGCATTTTTAAAAATACCGAGGTTGTTGGAAATACCAGCTGTGAAACGACCAGCAACCCCTTGTGGAAGGACAATAACACCAGTTTTATCAAGCATTTCTGGATTGTTTTTTCTCATAGCAGCGATTATGCTTCCAGTATTTACGACCATTGCTGATTGCCCACTTATATAAGAAGTGTTATTTCCCCCATCATTCCAACCAACAGCTCCTGGGGGCGTTACTTTGTCTTCTGTAAATAATCGAGTAATAAAATCAACTGCTTTGATTGTTTCTGGTGAATGAATAACAACACTTTTTCCATCCTCACCAAAAATAGCTCCTCCAAAAGCCCAAATAATGGACCGGGAGAGCCATTCGGCATCTGAGTTTCCAGCACCATAGCCTATCCCTGCACCAAATACTCCTTTTTGTGGATCAGTAGTTTTTATAGCATAATCTCTAAATTCTTCCCAGCTGTTAGGTGGTGCCGAAATACCATTTTCTTGAAAGAGATCATTTCGATAATAGAGTGCCGTTCCTTCTCCCCAAAAGGGAATCCCGTAAATTTTATCTTCAAAGGTAACAGCCTTTTTGGATTTTTCAAAAATATTTCCATATTCTTCTTCTATTTTTGCTACGAGTGGGGTCAAATCTCTCATTATTCCTGAAGCGTAAAATTGTCCAATCTCCTGATACCCAAAAAAACTCAAATCAGGTAAATTACCCGATTCAATACTGGCAGTCCATTTAGGGAAGAAATCTTCATATGCAATAAGTTCTACATTCACATCTATGTTTTTCATAGTTGCAAATTCTTTAACTCTTTCTTCAAACATTACATTTTGTTCTTCAACAAAACCTTTTTTCATCCATACTGTCAGTGTTGAGGGGAAAGCAGCTTGGCAAAGCAACATCATAAAAAAGAAGGTTACAATACTTAATACGAACCAACGATTTCCTTTCATCCTTTTTCCCTCCTTCATTCTTAATTAAAGCGAATTAAACTTTTTCTTAAAATTCTAACGATTACCTTTCTTAACACCTCAACCCACTTAAATTCTTTTAATTATTTTTTTGAGAAAATTTTTAAATTTTATTTGAATAAGCTTCCCTCCTTCTTTAAAAACTATATTCATTAAGCTTGAAAAGTAAAATGTTTTTGAGTTGTTTAAACATTCCAACAGTTTTTTTATTTTTTACTAAGAATTTTTCGCTAATACATTTATTAATTGCCAAAGTTTATAAAAGTGAATGACCTTCTTTATTATTGGTAATTTTCAGACCTTCAACGTAACCGACTTTGTAAGAAATATCCTGAGCTGTTCGAACAACCAATGGGGCAAAATCATTAATTTTTTCTTTAGAAAAACGGAAATCTGGTCCAGAAATACTTACTGCAGCAAAAACTTTTCCTAAATGATTAAAAATTGGTGCACCAATGCAACGAATGCCTTCTTCATGTTCTCCCCAGTCAATTGCATATCCTCTTTTTTTAATCTCTTTAAGTTCTTTTTCGAGCCTATCTTGATCAATAATTGTTCTCTCGGTAAAACCAATAAGTCCTTTTTCTCTAATAATATTTTGAACTTCTTGATCGGGAAGAAAAGCCATGATTGCTTTTCCAAGGCTTGTACAATGCAATGGTACTCTTATTCCATAAACAGGTCGCGCTCTTAGACGTAACTGAGATTCCAAGCATTCTAAATAAACTATTTCTGCTTGGTCATAAACCACAAGATAAACCGTTTCATTCGTTTCTTTTCTTAATTTTTCAAGGTGAGAAAGGGCTATTTGTCGTAAGCGTGAGTTAGCTTGAACTAAATTACCAAGCTCAAATAAACGTAGACCTAAAACATATTTTTTAGAGTCATCAAGGCGTTCTAACCATCGAAAATTATGGAGCGAATGAACGATTTGAAATACTGTGGATTTTGGTAAAGATAGTCTCTTACTTAATTCAGTTATACTGAGTGGTTTACCCTCATTCTTTTCAAACTCTTCGACAATCTGAAAGGTTTTTTTAAGGAGTTTCATTGTTCATCAATGAGAAACATTTTTTCATAATATAGAACATTTGCTTTTTATTTTAATAATAGAAGCTATTTTGTCAAGAAAAAATTGAATCACTAAAAAACTTCAATAAACTTTTATTGTTGACTCATCTAAAACCATGATAAAAAAGCAAATTTTATTGTGTTCTTTCATTAAATTCAAGAATCAAGACCTGACCCCAGATTTTTATTTAGAAAAGATCCCCCTCAATGGGGGAATGAATTCAACAATTCCCCTCCGTGGAGGGGTGCCGCTTTCGCGGCGGGGAGGGTGCCTTTCATCCGTCATCCTGAGGCTTCGTATTCCGAAGCCGTGAGGCTCTCATCCAATACCACACCCGTCATCCTGAGGCTTCGCTTTTTGAAGCCGTGAGGATCTCATTTTTTTAATTCTTTTTTATAAAAACTTTAAAAGGATGAGATTGCCACGTCGCATAGGGCGCTCCTCGCAATGACGTTTTTATAGAGGTATTTCAACCCTCATCCTGACCTTCTCCCATTAAGGGAGAAGGAACTATAACGATACATCATCCTGAGCGGTGCTTTTCTGCGTGAGGAT
>JAAYUP010000253.1 GCA_012517635.1 Candidatus Atribacter alterifermentans | reverse complement strand
TGTTCCACTGCCAACACCGGATGATTTCAAATTAGGATTTATCTGCATTGGTTTTTTCTCCTTTTTCCTCAACTCCCATGAATTTTTTTATTAAATCTTCTTCTTTAATTTGATAATTATCAAGAATTTCCACAATCCGACCATCGCGCATCACAGCTATTCGATCGCTTAAAGAAAGAAGCTCCGGCATGTCAGAGGAGACCATAATGATGCTCTTTCCTTTTTCAACCAATTCTACCATTAATTCATAAATTTGTTGTTTCGCACCAATATCGACACCTTTGGTTGGTTCATCAAAGATGCACAAAATGGCATCATCAAGAAGCCACCTGGCAATAACCACTTTTTGTTGATTTCCTCCCGATAGTTCTTCCACCAGCTGGTTTATATCGCTGGTAGCGATAGATAATTCATCCACCATTTGATTCGAGAGTTCTTTTTCTTCTCTACGATCGACGATAAAGCCTTTAAAGATATCATTATGAACTAAAGCCATATTTTCAATAAGGTTTCTTCCAATGAAAAGACCAAGCTTGCGACGATCTTCGGTTATCAAGCCGATACCGGCTCGAATGGCATCTCGAGGGTTATGAATAATGGCTTCTTTCCCATTGATGATAATCTTCCCGCTATCAGGTTGCTGTATACCAAAGATTAGTCCCACCAACTCTGAACGACCGGCGCCCACCAGACCTCCGATTCCTAAGATTTCCCCTTTTTTTACCTCAAAATTGACCGGTTGTAGAATGCCTCTTTTGGAAAGATTTTGAATTTGAACTTGTGTCGGACCTATGGGTACTTTTTTCCTATGATAAAAAGCCGAAGCATCTCGGCCCACCATGCCCCGAATCACCGTTTCTATATCAACTGAAGCAACCTTATAGGTATTGACGAGCTTGCCATCTTTTAAAATGGTCACTCGATCACCTATCATAAATATTTCTTCTAAATAATGAGATATGTAAATAATACCAATACCACGTTGTTTCAAGTTCTGAATAATCTTCATCAATGCCTTTTTTTCTTCTAAACCGAGCGAACTGGTCGGCTCATCCATAATAATGATTTTAGAATCACGGTAGAGAGCTTTGACAATTTCTACCATTTGTTTTTGGGAAACCGAAAGATCTTCAACTAAGACATCAACTGGTAAATTCATATGAAGGGTATTGATAATTTCTTGAGCTTTTTGAAACTGGGCTTTTTTATCAACAATAAAGGGAAGAGAGGCGGATTGTTCGTCGCCGAGAAAAATATTATCAGCCACGGTGAGAGATTCAACCAGTTCGGCATCTTGATAGACGGTTACTATTCCCAACTCAATAGCTTTTCGGGGAGTCATCGAGGCAATTTTTTGACCAGTGACATATAAGTCACCACTTTCGGGAGAGATGGCTCCCGAAAGGATTTTGATGAGAGTTGATTTTCCGGCACCATTTTCGCCAACCAGACAATGAATCTCCCCTTTTCTGAGATCGAAAGAGACATTATCAAGGACTTTATGTACACCGTAGATTTTGGTGATATTTTGGAGAGAGACTAAAAGTTGGTTATTTTTCATTTTTTAATCGGATTATTTAAATAAGGTTGCAACGGGGATCCCCGTTGCAACCTTATAAGATTTTTAATAGACACCCAGGTCATTATATTGTGGGAAATAGGTTTTGGTGAGTTCGATCCAAACTGGATCGACATCCCATGGAACGACCTTGGTTTTATCGTCGATGGTTTCAGGAGTAATAGGTGTATTCGGTAAAAGAATTTGTTGTCTTTTATCAGTGATCTGTCCTTTCACATAGGAGTGGAGAGCCAAGAAAGAAACTAAACCTTCCCAACCGGGTGAGGTCGAAATTGAGTATTGAATACCCCCCTCTTTAATGAGCTCAATACCATAAGGAGCTCCATTAGTGGTGATGACTTTGATGGGATTATTCAATAAATCTCGTGCTTTGAGCATTCGAACCACTGCCGCTCCCATTTCTTCGTTGAAAACAAAGAGAATGGTGAAGTCATATCCAGATTCGATGAGGTCCTGAGCCTGATCAACAGCTACAGTGGGAGTGTATTTCCCATCTCGTACTGCTACAATTTCATTCTTTCCGAGTTCGGCGACCTTGGGCTCGAAAGATTCCCGGAACATCTGAACTGGAATATGTTCAAACAAACCCATTATGACAGCAATTTTTTCTCCAGGATAATTGTTAGCGATATATTCGGCAACATTTACACCCATGCCTTTCCAGTCAAAATCGATGCAAGCGACCACCTCATCGGGAGAAGCTAAGACCTGACCGACATTGTCGGTAACCACTAACGGTATACCAGCAGCGGCACATTCACGGGCGGCTATAAAAGCACCATTGGGGTTAAACGAGAAAATACACATTCCATCAACACCCATGTCAATTAAAGTTTTAATA
>JAAYUP010000252.1 GCA_012517635.1 Candidatus Atribacter alterifermentans | reverse complement strand
TAAAAGTAAAGTTGGATCATTGGGTATTAATGAAGCGCTGGGGAGTATTTTATGTTCTTTTTCTTCAAAAAAATTCAGGAATTTTTGCCTCAACTCGGAACTGGTCATGGAAGGTCACTTCTCTCCTTTTCTATTCACCATTAAACTTTTCTCACGCACATAATTATATCTGAAAATCAACAACCTGAAAGGTCCGAAGTCTTCGATTGGTTGACGGCATCCATTGTATCGAAACTGGTTGAACAAAGTCTGGCTGAATTTTTCCCTTCTCAATCCAATATCTGGAGTCGTAGTTACGATAAAGACCAGGATTGGCGCGAATTATTAGAGTCATAGACTGCTCCACCCAGGTAACTGTATCTATTTCTTCGAGATTAGAAATCCTTTGAGAAAGAAGTGATTTAAGCCAGGGACTTGGCATCGGTCGAAGGTTAATCAGTGCTTGATTCCTCTGTAAGGTTCCAACGATTTTAACATTGGCAATCTCGCTTTTAAAACCATCTTGATGAATGGTTTGGAGTAAAATCTGGTTGGCTTTTACAACTGCCTGCCCGTGAATTTTCGCTGCTAATGGTTTATAGAGATGTTTTAAGACACAGCCTTCCCGGATATTATTTTCACCTATTCGTCGAACTGGAATATTCAACATCTGACATAATTGAAGAATTTCTTGCTTGGAGAAGTCAAAGAGAGGTGAATAAGTGTTTCGTACCAACTTAAGGCCACGGATTCCCCAACTATCACTTTGGTTTGCTCCACCAATTATCAGTGTTTTTTCTCCGTAACTCTTTTGAAGATTATCTAATTTAGCCTTTTTGGTACAGAGATTACAGGCAGGTCCACGACTTACAACCTCTTCAATGATTGTCTTTCCAGGAAGATATCTATGCGAGACTTGAAAATAGGATACAAGAAAGTCGATATTCTCTCGGGCACGATAAGGAAAATATTCACCCCAATCAATTGTACATGCTTGCACTTTTTCTCTCCCCAAGGCACATAAGGAAAGAAAAAGCGCAACTGTACTATCAACCCCTCCAGAAAACGCCACGACAACCCTTTCGTAATCCTCCGCTACCGCTTGTATTTCTTCGATGACATTTTGGATTCGTTTCTCAAAATTAACATCAACAGCCTTGATCATGAATTATTTTTCATATTATTGAGTAGATTATTAAAAGTATCTCCAAAAACATCGCCTAAGGTTGTCTTCCCATTGGTTTGGGAGGTTACTGGTTGTTCTTTTTTCGGTTGTTCTTTTTTCGGTTTTTCTTTTATTCGTTCTTTTTCTTCATCTCGAGGCAGTGCTTGCTTAATACTCAGACCAATTTTTCTCTCTTGGTCATCCAGTTTAATAATCTTTACATTGACTTCTTGGTTTTCTTCAATCAATTCTGAGGGAGAGGAAATTCGTTTATCCGATATCTCTGATATGTGAACCAAACCGTCCCATCCCTTTTCTAATTCGATAAAAGCTCCAAAATCAACAATTCTGACAACTTTCCCAAGGTGAATACTTCCTACTGGATACTTATTTTTTATTTCGAACCAAGGGTCAGGAAGGATTGCCTTTCGGCTGACCACAATCCTTTGCTCTTCGGGTTGAAACTCAATAACTTTAACTGGTAATGATTGTCCTTTTTTTAGTAATTGACCTGGATGTTTAACCGGTTCCCAATCTAATTCTGAAAGGGGCAACAAGGCTTCAACGTCAGGCATCAGTTCAATAAAAGCTCCAAAATTCATTAACCTTTGTACACGACCTTCAACTGTATCTCCGACCTTCCAAAGGTTTTGGGCTTTTTCCCATGGATTTTCTTTCATCTGTTTTAAACTTAATGTAATTTGGCGTTTTTCAGGATCTAATTCGATAATACGGGCATCAACTAATTGATTTCGACGTAAAATTTCGCTTACTCGATTCACTCTTTTCCATGATAATTCTTCAATGGGTATCTTTCCCTCAATACCATCTTCAATTTCAACAATGGCACCCTTCGGATTAATGCGCTCAATCCGCACTCGAGCAACACTTCCAACTGGGTAATTTTCATTCACTGAAAGCCATGGGTCGGGATGGATTTGTTTCAAACCAAGCGATAATCGTTTTTTTCCTTTATCAATATCGAGAATTCGAGCTTCAACGATGTCACCTACTTTTACTGCTTCATGTGGATGTTTAACATATCCCCAGGAAATATCAGAAATATGAACCAGACCTTCAATCCCTTCTTCGGCCTCTACAAAAACTCCAAAATCCTTAATAGATATGACTTTGCCTTGAACGACATCTCCAATTTTCATTCTCTGTTCAATGTTTTCCCAGGGATCCGGTTTCAAGCGTTTCATACTTAAGGATATTTCTTCTTTATCGGGATCCCAGCCAATGACTCGAAACTCGATTTCATCACCTTTATTGAAAATATCTTCTAACTTACCAATTCTTCCCCAGGATATCTCAGAAATATGCAATAACCCATCTATACCACCCAAATCGACAAAAGCTCCAAAACTGGTAATATTTTTTACAACCCCTTTTCTGATTTGGCCAATTTCAAGGGATGCTAATGTTTCTTGCTT
The DNA here is from genome assembly GCA_012517635.1 of Candidatus Atribacter alterifermentans. Taxonomy (GTDB): domain Bacteria; phylum Atribacterota; class Atribacteria; order Atribacterales; family Atribacteraceae; genus Atribacter; species Atribacter alterifermentans. Next base: position 5,894 of record JAAYUP010000252.1, on the reverse strand, counting down.
CTTTTTTAATTCCTCTTCTTCAAGAATAACCTTATGCGAAACGACTACATTCCGAGTTCTTCGATCGGCTTCGATCACTCTCACCGGTAAGGTTTTATCAATATATTCATCTAAATTTTGAGGCACCTTATCAACACAGGACGCGGGAAGGAAGGCATTCACACCAATATCTACGGTTAACCCCCCTTTTACCTTTTTCAGAATTTTTGCTATAAGGGGTTTCCCACTATTCATGCTTTCTTCAATGTCAATCCATGCCCCACGATACCGGGCTTTTTCACGAGATAACCAGACATAGCCCTGATCATCAAATCGATTAACGACTACCCAGATTTCTTGTCCTTCCTTGGCATCGTTAAGGATTTCTCCTTCTCCATCGGTAAGCTTTTCTTTAAAAGGAAGAATTCCTTCTGCTTTGTAATTAATATTGACAAAATAACCCTCTTCTCCCTTTTTGATAACCTTTCCTTTAATCAGCTCACCGGTTCTAATCGGACGTATGTTTTCGATATCCTCGTGAAGCATCTCAAGGTTTTTGTTTTCTTCCACAGTGAAGCACTCCTTCCTCCGGGTTTCCTTCTATCACGAATTATAGCCCCACATTGTGGTGTGCCATCTGCTTTGATCCTTGCCCTCAAAAAAAGTGGGTGTCCTCTCCAGCAAACCACAGTTTACTGGAAGATTGACTCCCTGGGAAAGGATGTTGGGTCAAAGCCATCTATGGCATCACCGGCATAGCAGGGCTACAAACCCAAATCACCTTTTTATTAAATAATAACATAACCTCTATCTCATTTCAAATTGAACTCAGTATCATTATCCTTCCTTGACAATCTGAGACTCCTGCTTTTTTCTTAATTGTATTCCTAAAACCATCAGTTGGTCATCAGAAACAGGGGATGGAGCACCTGACATAAGACAGGTCCCTTTTTGGGTTTTGGGAAAAGCCATTGTTTCACGAATTGAACTTTCACCACTCATGAGCATCACAATCCGATCTAATCCTAAGGCTATGCCCCCGTGAGGAGGACAACCATACTGAAGTGCTTCGATAAAATAGCCAAACTTCTGCTGAATTTCGACTTCACTTAAATTGAGTAACTGAAATATTTTCTCCTGCAAATCGGAACGGTGAATTCGTATACTCCCTCCGCCTATCTCAAAACCATTGAGAACGATATCATAGGCTTGAGCTTTAACCTGACTTGGATCAACATTCAATTGATTTAACTGGTCTAAACAAGGAGCTGTAAAAGGATGATGCATGGAATCCCATCGGTGTTCTTCAACATTCCATTCAAAGAGTGGAAAATCAAGGACCCAACAAAACTTAAACTGGTTTTGTATCAGATTCTGCTCTTCACCGAGATTTATTCGCAAGTTTCCTAAAAAAGGAAGAACCTTTTGACTCTCACCCCAGGCAAGAAGAAGAAGTGAATCTTCTTGAAATGGGTATTTTTCAAGAAGCTTTCTCCAAGCCACTTCTGAAATCTTATTTTTTAAAGGAGAGATAACTTCCTGTTTACCCTGCTTTAAATAGGAAAGAGAAACTCCAGCGTTTTTTGCCATTTGAGAGAGTAGATCGGCTTTTTTTCGAGAAAAACTTTTCCATTCTTGGAAAAACAGCCCCTTCCAGGAATCAGTTTTTGCTCCAACTTCAATTTTATCCTCTAAAAGAAGCGATAAATCATCAATAACACATGAAATTCTTAAGTCTGGCTTATCACAACCATAGCGATTCATTGCTTCATCATAGCTCATTTTAGGAAAGGGAATTTCCAGATTTATTCCTAATACTTCATGAAATAATTTTTTCATCATCCCTTCAATTAATTCAAGAATATCTTCCCTTTCCACGAAGGACATCTCAATATCCACCTGTGAAAATTCAGGTTGCCGATCAGCACGAAGGTCCTCATCACGGAAACATTTCGCAATTTGAAAATACCGATCATAGCCAGCTATCATTAAAATTTGCTTAAAAAGTTGGGGTGATTGAGGAAGTGCATAAAAGTTGCCTTCATTTAAACGACTGGGTACCAAAAAATCACGAGCTCCCTCGGGTGTACTCTTGGTTAAGAATGGAGTTTCAACTTCAATGAATTGCCTTTCAGAAAGATAACGACGAACGACTTGACAAATCTGATGACGAAGGATCAGATTTTTTTGCATTCTTGTTCTACGAAGATCCAAATATCGATAACGCAATCTCAAGCTTTCATCGGTTTCATTTTTTTCCTCAATTTCAAAAGGAAGCGGTTTTGATTCGGAGAGGATGGTAAGTTCAGAAACAGCAATTTCAATTTCTCCAGTTGGAATTTTCGAATTCGCCAAGCCTTCCGGTCGAGCACGAACCAATCCTTTCACCTGGAGGACAAACTCGCTTTTGACTTTATTAGCACTTTGGTAAACCTCTTGCTGGTTGCTATTAATAACGAGTTGAGTCAAACCCCACCGATCCCGAAGGTCAATAAAAATAACTCCTCCATGGTCCCGACGGCGGTTCACCCATCCAGTTAGAAGAACTTCTTTCCCAATATCTTCCTTTCGTAACATCCCACAATTATGTGTTCTTAACATTTTGGTATGCCTCCAGCAAAACACCAATTAGAGTTTCTTGAGAAACAACTTTTTGTTCCCCAGTCAATAAATTCTTCAAGGTATAGGTCTTAGTCTGATATTCATTCTCACCAGCAATGATTATAAAATGAGCTTCCATCCGCTGTGCATTTTTAAAATGATATTTAAGAGACTTATCAGAAAAATCTAAATAAAAGGGAATTGATTTTTCATCAAGCATGATCGAAAGCTGAAGTAACAAAGATTCTCCCTGTTGATCAAGAGGAGATAAATAAATAAACGGTTTTTGAAAAAATTCTTTTGAACTGTTCTGTTTTTGCAAAAGAAGTATAATCCGTTCTATCCCTGCTGCAAATCCAACCCCTGGGACACCTTTTACTCCTAATGCATCGGATAAGTTATCGTATCGTCCCCCACCTCCAATAGCATTTTGGGCTCCCAATTCTTCAGTCTTCATTTCAAAGGTTGTTTTTATATAATAATCGAGGCCTCTTACCAAATAAGGATTAATAACCGAATGGATTTGAGCGTTCTCAAGGATATGAATCAGCTGGCTTTGATGGGCGAGGCACTCTTCACAGAGAAAATTTTGAATAATGGGAAAATCTTCACTATGAAGGAGGTTTTGACAGGATTCATTTTTACAATCAAGCACTCTGAGGGGATTGGTATCAATCCGATTGGAACAATTCCTACAGAATTGAGTTGCTTGATTTCGCAAATAATTCTTTAAAGCTTCCAGATATTGCGGTTTACAGTTTTTACATCCCAAACTATTTATCTCTAATCGGATGTTTTTTAATCCTATTTTTTGATATATTCGATCGGCTAAAAGAATAACCTCAGCATCAGAAGCCGGACTTTGAAATCCTATTGCCTCAAACCCAAATTGATGGAACTGTCTCATTCGACCAGCTTGGGGTCGTTCATAACGGAACATGGGTCCCATATAAAAATATTTCATCCGAGGATTATGAATATGAAGATTTTGTTCGAGATAGGATCTCATGACCGGAGCCGTTCCTTCGGGTCGGAGAGTGATACTACGGCCTCCTTTATCAAGAAAAGTGTACATCTCTTTTTGAACGATATCAGTCTCTTCTCCTACCCCTCGGGCAAATAGTTCAGTGTGTTCAAAAAGAGGTGTTCTTAATTCGATATAGTGATAATGAGCTGCCTCTTGTCTAACAACATTTTCGACGTGATACCAAATAAAAATTTCAGGATCTCCGATGTCTTTTGTTCCTTTTGGTAAACTAATTTTTTCCTTTTTTTCTTTCATTTCCATTCTCGTTTTTCAATTTATTTTTATTTTCATTCAATATTCTTAATCAACTTCAACCTCTTGAACGGTATCCAATTCCTGAAGTGCTCCTAAAACCATGGTTAAGGAAAAATGGGCAGGGAGGTCTAACCATAAGTAACATCGCATAAAATTCACTCTTTCTCTAATCATTTTTATGTTTTTTATATTTACTTCCATTCCTCCTAATTTTTCCCCAATTTGTCCTAATGCCCCTGGGGTATCTGATATTAAGACTCGAATTAAATGAGCTCTTTTGTTCCTTAACCGCTGTTCAAAGAGTTCTAATAAAGCTAATACTGCCATTATAAATGAAACTGATAACAGGGCAGCAAAATAAAGACCAATCCCAATAGCAATACCAACTCCGCATACCGCCCACAAGCTGGCAGCAGTTGTTAGGCCTTTTACTGAAGGCCCAAAACGGAAAATCGTCCCTGCTCCAAGAAATCCAATTCCACTGACAATTTGTGCCACGATGCGGGAAGGATCAGAGCCCATTTTCCCAAAGCCATAAATCGATACTAAAGTTATTAACGCTGAACCGATACAAACCAATATATGAGTACGTAAACCGGCTGGTTTTTCGGCTTTTTCACGCTGATAACCAATAAGACCACCAGCCAAAAAAGCCAGAATCAATCGTATAAAAATTTGAATATTTTCAGTAAAGGTTAGACTAAACATCGAAGTATCGAATATCGCCAGCACCCTGAGTCGAATAAAAACTATCAATATCTCGTAAATAAGGAAGAGCGCTCTGAGCACCAATTCGAGTACAGGCAATAGCTCCCGCATTATTTGCCAATTGAAGAGTTGATATCCAATCTATTCCTTTAGATAAGCCGTAAGCCAAGCCGGCATTAAATGCATCACCGGCCGCAGTTGTATCCTGAATGTCAATTTTTCTGGGAACCAGATATATGTATCGATTTCCGGAGTCGCTGGCTAACGCCCCCTTTTCTCCTAAGGTAATAACCTTTCGAGATGGACAACGAGTATCTAAAACCTTCAAAGCTTGGACAGCATCTTCTATGCTTCGTATCTTGACTCCGCTCAATATTTCAGCTTCATACTGATTTGGGGTCATTACGTCATTTTCGGTTAGGATTTCAATCGGAAAATGTTGAGCTGGTGCCGGGTTGAGAATGACTTTTACATTGTTTTCGTGAGCTTTTTGGATTGCACTCTTTACCACGCTGTGGGGAACTTCAAGTTGAAGGATGAGATAATCACACGTTTTAAATAATTGTGAGGCATTTTCAATATCATCAATTGAGAGCTTCATGTTCGCCCCAGGTGCCACTAAAATTCGGTTTTCACCCTTGGTATCGATAAAAATAAAAGCTAAACCTGTATGAGTTAATGCTTGCTTCGTAACAAAATTAAAATCAACATTTTCTTGTTCTAAATTTAAGCGTAGGCGCGCTCCAAAATCATCGTCTCCAATTTTACCAATCATATACACCATAAGCCCTAAACGTGCACAGGCAATAGCTTGGTTATTTCCTTTTCCTCCAGGTAACATTGTAAATTGACGGGCAAAAAGATTCTCCCCAGTCTCAGGCATCCGATCAATTTTTAAAATCATATCGATATTTAAGCTTCCAACAACCAAAATACGAGAACTCGTCATTTTCACTCACACCTCATTCCAAAACCGGTCGTAAAATATATATAATATTACTCAAGTTGACATCGAACGTCCAGTTTTTCAATAAAATTCATGCTTTTAATTTTTATAAAGAAATAACCCTGGAAGAATAAATATACCAATAAAAGAATTATTCGTTCCTTCTCCCTTAATGGAAGAAGTTGAGGATGAGGGTGAATTCAGAAATCTTTTCCCTCTTTGATAAAGGGGATGAGGGGGATTTGAATTTTTTTCCCTGCTCCGTCATTGCGAGGAGCGTCTTATGCGACGTGGCAATCTTATTTATCAAAATTTTTTATGTTCATTATTCATTGTCTCAGGGTAATCATTAAAAAAACAACAGCACCTTCCACCCGC
>JAAYUP010000020.1 GCA_012517635.1 Candidatus Atribacter alterifermentans | reverse complement strand
TTCGGCTAACATATTGGATAAGGCCATAGCGAAACATCCAGAATGGGCAGCAGCAATCAGTTCTTCTGGATTGGTACCTTTGCCATTTTCAAAACGAGAAGCAAAAGAATAATTTCCTTTAAAAGCACCTCCTCCGAATTCCATGGTTCCACGTCCGTCTTTAAGGTTTCCTTCCCAGATCGCTTGTGCTGTTCTATTTAACACATAAATCACTCCTTCATTTTTAGGGTTTCGTTTTTTAAAACCCACAAAACTGATAATTATTTCATTTTTTGAAACATGAATGAATTTCCGATTTTATTCATTTGAAAACCAGTTAAGTCCATATAATTGAGAAATTGAAAGATTTACATCGGTATTAAAGGAAATTTTTGGTCGGGCAAAACTAGTAGGAATCATAAATACATTTAGTACCGAGACCTCGACCAAAAACCAGTGAGTAAAATTTTTCTTCTACACGTTGGATCCCTCTTTACTCTTCAAAATTAAATAAAATCAAACAGTAATATGAATGTATCTTGGTAATCCTCAATAGAAAGGTTACCTTTATCGAGAAAAAACCATAAAAAACTGTACCGTAAATATTTTTTTGCTTAGAGACCTCCCCTTCCATGGTTTTAGCTCAAGAGCTTAACAATAGAAGTTCATTTTCTCAGAAGCTAATTTATGGTTTTGTGGAAGAGAAAGTAACCTATACAATTTCTCTTCGGTTAATTTATTCACAAATTTAAAATTAGAGTTTAATACTTTTTAGCAATTGAGAATTAATTGAAACTATCACGGTACTCACCGACATGAGAACTGCCCCTACTGCCGGAGCCAGGATGATGCCAGCCCAGGCTAAAACTCCCGCAGCAAGCGGAAGGGCAATAATGTTATATCCTGCCGCCCACCAAAGGTTTTGGATCATCTTCCGGTAGGTTGCTTTACTGAGGGTTACAATTCGTGGGACATCGCGAGGGTCAGAGCGAACCAGCACCACGTCACCAGCTTCGACGGCAACGTCAGTTCCAGCACCGATAGCGATTCCGACATCAGCAGTTAGCAAAGCTGGTGCATCATTTACGCCATCTCCCACCATGGCAACTCGTTTCCCTTGTTTTTGTAAGTCTTGGATTTTCTTGGCTTTATCTTCAGGAAGGACTTGAGCAAAAACCAGGTTAATACCTAATTCCTTGGCCACGGTTTTGGCAACCGCCTCGGAATCTCCGGTTAACATCGCTGATTGAATACCTAACTGGTGTAGATTGTGAATAGCCTCGACCGATTCGGGACGAATGGCGTCGGCTATGGCAAATATAGCGAGAACTTTTTCACCTTCAACTAAATAAATGGCCGTTTGACCAGATTCACCGAAACGATGAACTGCCTCATTGAATTCTTCAGGAATAGGAAAGTTTTCACTCTTTAAGAGAGACGGTCCTCCAACCTGAAGATTGCGACCTTCTACTTGAGCTTGTACCCCCTGTCCTGGAATAGCTCGAAAGTTTTGGGAACGAGGTATTTCAACCCCAATTGCTTCGGCACTTTTTTGAAGAGCTCTCGCTATGGGGTGTTCGGAATCTCTCTCGACCGCCGCCGCTAGGCGTAGAGCTTCTTCTTTGCCTATGCTTTTATCAGTTACGGTTTGGACTACCCGATGTTCACCCATTGTTAAAGTACCGGTTTTGTCGAATACCACAATGTCAAGATTTCTGGCTTCTTCTAATCCTCGACGGTCACGAACCAAAAGACCATTGCGAGCTCCCAGAGTGGTGGAAATGGCGATCACCA
>JAAYUP010000251.1 GCA_012517635.1 Candidatus Atribacter alterifermentans | reverse complement strand
TTATCATGCCCGTGGGTTTTCAGGATAGACCCTCATGCTGCTTTCGCAGCACCAATGAAGATGAAAACTCAAGTGGTCTATCCTCTCAGTTTTTGTCTTTTACAATTTTTTTCATCTTACGCCGTAGGCTGCTATCCTGTTGTAGTTTTCAGGATAGACCCTGTGCCTTTTTATTTTTAAACAAACGAAAATGAAAATATTTTTTCAAGAATCGATAGCCCCCCGTTTTTTTATATTTTTAGCAAAGGGAGATGAAAGAGGGATTTGAAAAAACTACAAAAAATCAAATCCCGAACCATCTTTCTTTATCCAGAGGGAGAGGAGAAATTCTCTTCCACCAGGGGAGAGGCAAAAGAAGTAAAATACTCTCCCATCGAAGAAGAGGATGGACCTCCACCCTATTTGCTCAGACTATGGATGTAAAATCCACTAAATAAGGAGATGACTCCAAACAACAAAGCATATACCCCTACATATGATACGATAAGAAGAACTCCCAGCGAAAGATGAGACACGACAATAATACCAAATAAAATTGAAACGATACCATTGAGAATGATTAACCATTTTCCAGTATTAGGAAGCATTTGATAAAACTGAATAACATTGATAATTTGAAAAATACCAATAAATAGCATCCAAAATCCAATGAGAAGCGTAATAACCAATGCCGACATTCCAGGCATTGAGATCACCAAAATCCCGATTATAATACTCATGATCCCTTCCAGAACGAGTGGCCATCCTCCTTTGGTTCTCATCGCTTGGATGATTACCATTATTCCACCAATAATCGCTACTAAACCGATTAACCGAAGAAAAGCCACCACACTAATTGCCGGCCAAGCTAAAATCATCAAACCAATTATTATTGCTATAATCCCTCTCCAAACCAAAGAACTCCAGCTACCGGTAAATACTTTTTGTTCAAATAACATTGCTTTAACCTCCTTGATTTTTCCCCATTTGATAGAATGAACTCATTAAATAATGATATCGGTATTTGTATCGAAAAAATTAATTTAAACTCTCTCTTTTATTAGGCGATAAAAATATTGAGCATTATTGAGCATAAAGTGGTCATTATTAAAAAACGCATAAATTTTCTCCGGTTTTAAAGAGCAACATTGATTGGCAGCCTCTTCGAGCTCAAGTGGACGATAATTATGGTGGTACCATTCTGTTCTTCCGTGAAAACGTATATAAATAATATTGTTGGAGAGAATAATTTTATTTTGAAGATCAGGGCTGTCCACACTTACTAATACGGCTGGGATTGGCTCTAATTCTTTGATCCATTTTTTTTGATACCACTCGGAATTTCTCATTTCGATCGCCAAAAGGCTATGAAATGAGCGGGGAATATGAGTAAAAAAGTGAACGAAAGTATCGAATTGTTTTGTGGTGAATGAGGGAGGAAACTGAAATAAGTAAAAATCAATAAGACTTTGAAGAGGCTTAAAAAGATTGACAAAGGCTTCCCATATTTGATTAGAATCTTGGTTTAAGCGATGAATATGGGTAATTCGACGAGATACTTTAATGGAAAAACGAATACCCCTCCCCTTTTGTGCCCAGGCTTTTATTTGATTTGGGAAAGGAAAACGATAAAAACTGGCATTGAGTTCAACAGCGTTTAAATGACTATTATTCACATACCAGCTCAAATTCTTTTCCTCATTCCAGGAATAATACCAACCGCTGGTTCCAACATAGAACTCCAAGAAAAAATCCCCTCCTGACTTTTTTCTATAAGCAATCAAATACCTGGATTAAAGATTTATAGGCTTGAATAAAAACCGGATAAAGTCGGTCGTAGGTTTTGACGTCTTCGGATATCGGTTGAAAACAATCACGGATTTCAATTAATTTCTCGGCAACGTCAAAATTGGGGAAAATGCCTACCCCAACTCCCCCAGCAATAGCAGCACCCAAAGATGTCGCTTCTTCAAGATACTGTGGACGGAGTATCTCCATATTAAACATGCTTGACAAAACCTGAGCCCAAAATGCTCCTCGGGCTCCTCCACCAATAATGCGCATATTTTCAATCTCTACACCTTGTTCTCGGAAAGCGTCAAGGATTATTCGAAGATTGAAACTCACGCCCTCAAGGACTGCCCTGATCATATGGGGTTTTCGATGACGTGCGGTTAAACCGATAAACGCACCTCGAGCGTGGGGGTTCCACCAGGGGGCACGTTCCCCAAGAAGATAGGGGAGGAACAGAAGATTTTCGGCTCCGGCCGGAATTTTGCTTGCTTCTAAATCCATTAAATCATAAGGGCTGAGGTCAAGCTCACGAGCAAGAGCTTTTTCTCTTTCACAAATGGCATCCCGACACCACTGGTAAGAGCCACCCGCTGCCTGCATAGTACCAGTTGGCATAAACATGCCCTTCGATAGATGATGGAAAGTAAAATTTCTTTTCCCCCGATCATAAAATGGACTTTTACTTGCCAAAGCAATCCAGGAAGAAGAACCCAAGTAATTGTAAGCTTGACCTTCTCTCACCACTCCAGCACCTGCAGCAGCACAGGGTCCATCTCCACCACCAATGACAACCGGTGTTCCAGGAACTAAACCGATATCACTGGCTGCTTCTGAGGTTATTTCTCCAACTACCTCCGAGGAAGAATAGAGCGGTGGGAGTTTAGTTGGATCGATTTGAACAGCGTCTAAAATTTCATCGGACCATGATTCCTTCACTAAATCAAACAAATTGGTACCGGATGCATCTGAGTAATCACTGGCATAATTTCCAGTTAACCGATAAACAATATAATCCTTTGCCATAAGAAAATACTTCGTATTTTTATAGACTTCC
>JAAYUP010000250.1 GCA_012517635.1 Candidatus Atribacter alterifermentans | reverse complement strand
CTCTGCCACCCAGTTTGTCATTCTGAGGAGTCCGGTGTCTTCTACCGGACGACGTGAGAATCTCATCCTTTTAAAGTTTTTATAAAAAAAGAATCGAAAAGATGAGATCCTCACGCCCTCAAAAAGCGAGGGCTCAGGATGACCGATGAAAGGTACACCCCCATAACCCCCCTCAATGGGGGAATTCATTTGATGGTATTTTCAGGTTAGATATTTAATTCATTTTACGATAATGGATTCTTCGGTGCGAGGGCTCGATAAGATATACCTTCTCTTGGTTTAGCCATCCAAGGTGCAACAGTTTCTTTCCATTTTAAGTAATGGGGAGTCTGTTTATGAGCTGCAGCAGCTTCTAAAGAATCATAAGCCTCATAGAGGAGAAATTGAGTCGGATCATTGCTGCTTTGCAGAACATCAAAACGAAGATTACCCGGTTCTTTGACTGAATAATTATGGTTTTCCAAACTCGCTTGTATGAAATCATTCACATTTTCCGGCTTCACCCAGACATAAACACAAGTCACATGCATATTTTGGCCTCCGTCTATTCATAAATTTTAAATAATATTAATTAGCTTGTTTTAGGGAATACCTAACCATCTGGAGGTATTCCTCGGTTTTTTCCAAATGGTGGCTGTGTGATGCTCCTTCAAAAATGACCGGACGCTCATTCCCAAGACAAGCAATGGGTTCTAAATAATCATGGGGACAACCGGGACCTCTATGAAGAACGAGTAGTGGAATTCCTTGGCTTTCAGCCCCAACGATTTGATACCATACTTTTTTTCCCCGACTGGTAATATAACCTTCCTGGCAAGAAAGATTATTGAGGAAAGAAACGCGATTTTTGTTCATCAAAAAAACCTCGAATGGAAAGGAATTGGTTATCAGTAAATTACAGAAATTATAAACAATTTTAAGGAATCGTCAAAATATATCAATTAACTTTTTTGGATTCGCTATGCATTGATTAGAAACACTTGAAAAGTTTTGGAGATATTTAAAAAGTTGTTTGTTGAATGGAGAAAAGGATACCTTAGCTCTGGAAAAAAATGAGCAAGAACAATTTTTTATAGAAGGTTTTTTGTCTTATAAAAGAACTGATGTCTATGTAAATAGCTATTCCTCTCTGAACAATACAAACGATTGTAATATATAACCCTAATAAAATGGCACTCAAATAATCATTTATATTAAATAATAGTTGACATAAGACAAACGTTTGTTATACTGATGATATGGAGGGAACAAGATGCCGACAACTATAAAAGATATTGCGAAATATTTAGGCATTTCACCAGGAACGGTTTCCCGAGCTCTTCAAAAAAGCACAAGAGTTTCAAAAGAAACCATTCAAAAAGTAGAAGAAGCAGCCAAAAAGTTGAAATATCGGCCAAATATAACTGCTCAAAGGTTAGTATCAGGAAGAACTCACAATATTGGAGTTATTTTAAGTAAAGATATCCGCGAGTATACCTCAGTTCAATTATTTAACTCAATCATCCTCAATGGTATTTTGGAAGTTGCTGAAGCTCATAATTATAATCTTAATTTTGCCATCGACTCGCAAGGCGAGAAGCAAGGGGCTTTATACCGAATTTTACAAAACCACGATGTTGATGGGGTATTAATCATCAATGTTGTGAGTGAAGATATCATTGCTACCCTTCGGACTAACGGGGTACCTGTTGTTTTAATTGATAATCATTTTGATAACCACTCTGAATTCGCTGTGAATAATGACGATCGTTATGGCGCTTATATTGCAACCAAGCATTTGATAACTTTAGGATACCCATCAGTGGGAATGATGGGGATTACTGAAGAAGCATTTCATCGGGAATGTCTTTCTGGATATATGCAAGCTCTTACCGAATATGGACTAAAAGTAGAACCATATTTTATTCAAAAAGGAACTGGAAGCATGGAATCTACTTATGATTTAACCCGAAAAATGATTAAAGACAACCATCTTCCCAAGGCCTTTTTTGTTGTAACCGATGAAATGGCGATTGGTGTAATACGAGGTCTTATAGATTCTGGTTTAAGTGTTCCACAAGATGTCGCCGTGGTTGGTATGGATGATATCCCACTGCTTGATTATGTAGACCCTCCTTTGACTACGGTGAGAATTTATATAGCAGAAATGGGCAGAACCGCGGTAGGGATGCTTCTTGATTTAATTCGAGGACAATATCAAGGAAAAAAACAAATTGCCATCCAACCAAAGTTAGTTATTCGTAAAACCTGTGGGGCAAAATAGTACTTTATTATGCTACTACCTATTGAGAAATTAGACAAAAAGTCAAGCGAATGCTAAGCAGCTAAAAGATTAGGAGAAAGGAAATGAAAAGTGGTATTGAAACTCTTGGTTAAGAGCCGGTTACTGGATTTATAAGCAAGGGTGATAGATTTAATAAATTAAATTATTGAAAACGACTCAGCATGATATTAACAATTGGGAGGATAAAAAATGGGATTTAACTTAGAAAGTTTTATTACACAATGTCAGCCAATTGACCTTTCGGTTCACATCCCTCGACAAGAATTTGAAGACCGAGTTGAAAGAATTCGAGCCGAAATGAAAAATCGCCAGATTGATGTTGCAATTGCTTTTGGCAATGAATTAAGACCTGGTGATACCGGCTGGATTACTAATTATGATCCACAAATTGAACCAACCGCTGTTGTGATTGGTCCCCAGAATGTATTTGTTTTGGGTGGTCCAGAAGGGAAACTTTATGCAGAACAATCAATGCAAGTTGGAGAATTTCGTTGTCTTCAGGAACTTAAAATCCCCGAAGAAGACTATCCGGGTTTTGATTTTTTTACACTTTATGAAATCTTCAATGAAGCATGTGGTTTTCCACCAAAATTTGTAGGTTTACTTACCTGTTCGGATATCATCACTCAGGCTTTTTATGAGCTTATTGTTAATACTCCCGTTCAAAAAGTTGATATGACCGATTTTCTGCTCAAAGCTCGATATTTTAAAAGTAAAAATGAACTTAAGTGCATGCTGGTAGCTTCGCAAATTGCAACTTATGCTATGCAGGCAATGATTCAATCCATAAAACCAGGTAAACGAGAATTGGAGATAGCAGCCGTTGGAGAATTTGTGATGAAGTATTTTGGTGCTGACCGCATTGGGGTATCAACCATTGTTGCCTCTGGGGAGAGAGCTTCTTCAGTTTTGGGAAGGGCATCGAACCGGATTATTAAAGAAGGAGAAATGATTTTATTCTCGATAAGTCCTCGTTATGAGGGAATGGCATCTTGTGTGGGTCGATCGGTCATTGTTGGAGAGCCAAATGCCGATCAGAAAGAGATATTTCAACATATCCATCATGCATATCAGCTTTCTATTGGAAGAATTCAATATAACGCGCCCGCTCGAGAGGCGGATTTGGTAGCACGGAATTATTTAAAACAATATGGCTTAGAACCCCTTTATAGCCAAATTCATAATATTGGATGGACAGAAGCAATGGAAGGGTATGGAGCTGCAACTCAATATTCAGAGTTCTCATTCCCCAAAGGAATTGCTCTGCAGTTAGATATCGGAATATTTTCAAAACCTTTTAAAAGCCTTAAAGCTGAAGCCGTGGGAATAAGATTGGAGGATCCTCTCTGTATTACCCATGAGGGCGTTACTGAAAACATGACCACTTTACCGCCCGATGTTCAAAAGTTAGTTAAATTTTAAAAAAAGGAGGTGATATCAAAAGTTATTTATGGAAAAGGTAGCGAGATGGGGAGAGTGAGTCACCCCCGCAAAGTTGTTGCTCTCCCACTTACCGTGCCCCCCTCTTTTCTTTTGTTTGGAAGAAGAAAAGAGGGGGGAGTTGAACCATAGAAAATTGATGGTTGAATGGAAAGGGAAAGTGTTATTTGGGGGGAGTGAAGCTAGACCAATTATAAAATTTTAGGGAGGGTTATTATGGACAAGGTAAAAAAATTTCGTTCAATTATGATGCTCACGATAGTTTTACTTATGGTAATGGTGATATATTTACCTGCTTTTGCGCAAAAAACGACCATCGAATATGCAGTTTGGGGTCAACCTTATGAAGTTGAAATGGAACAAAAGTATCTTGACCTTTTCATGGAAAAAAATCCGGATATTCAAGTTAACCTTACTACCGCACCATTTGGGCCACATCATGAGAAACTTTTAGTTCGAATTGCCGGTGGAAACGCCCCAGATGTGTTTGTTTTATCTGAATTAGCCGTCACACAATATATTCAGCGTAAACTTCTTGCTAATCTCGATGAATATATTAAGAGAGACAATATTGATCTATCTCAATTTTTTGATGCCTGTCTTGCTTACGTTGATTCCGCTGGTGAACCTTATGCCATTGGAAAAAGGGACGGAAGCATTTATGGCTTACCCACTTGGAACAGTCCCTGCCTCATCAGTGTTAATTTAGACATGATGAATGAAGCCGGTTTAACAGTAAATGAAGGTTGGGACTGGGGTATATTTCTTGATTATTGTAAAAAGTTGACATTGGATAAAAATGGAGATGGAATAACCGACCAATTTGGAACGCAAAATGTCTTGGCATGGCAGCCAGCAGCATGGTCATTTGTAGCCAGTAATGGTGGAAAATGGTTTAACGATGACGAAACCGAGTCGATTTTAACTTCTCCTGAAACTATGGAAGCTTATAAGTTCTTGGCTGATATGAGCTTAGTTCATCATGCTGCCCCTACCAACCGCGAAAGGAAGGGGTGGGCATTAGCTGAAGAATTTGTTGGTAAAAATGTTGCCAGTGCATGGAGTCATCCTTGGGGATTGGAAGCTTGGAGTGCCGCTGATTTTGAATGGACTCCAGTTCTCCCGCCGATGAAAAATGGAAATCGGGCTCTTGAGTTTGAAACTTGTACCATTGGAATGTTTTCGAATACCAAATATCCTGAAGAAGCCTGGGAGTTTGTGAAATTTTTAGGGACTGATCCGGAATGTCTGCAAATCATGCTTGATTACAATGTAGCTCCAGCTATTAAATCTTGGGCGGATAAGGTAAGTGATCCAAAAATGAAGAAATTCATTGAATCCATGGCATATGGAGTCGCACCTCAATTTATTGCCCAGTGGCCAGAAGTTGAAGAAATATTAAATTCTGAACTCGATTTGGTATCAGAAGAATTAGCCACTGTTGAAGAAGCTCTCGAAGCTGCTCAGATAAAAATCAACGCCTTACTCCAGGAGTAATTGGATAAGGAAATTGGTATCAGTTTTAAAAATAAGAGATATTAAGAAAAATTAATTTTCCTGAGGGATAGAGTGCTGGAGATGTTCTTGATCTCCAGCACTTAAAAATGGATTAAGGATGGATTGGCTACATGCTATCAAGGGTTAGAATCAAAGAAAATCTCTGGGGTTATCTGTTTATTATGCCCTGGCTTATTGGGTTTATTCTCCTTTGGGGAGGGCCAGTGGTAAGTTCATTTATAATCAGTCTTTACAACTGGTCAATTCTCGATCCCCCCAAGTGGTTGGGATTAAGAAACTATGAAAGGCTGGTTACCGATCAGTTATTTTGGCAATCTTTAAAGGTGACGGGAATTTATATCATCATTGTTGTCCCAGCCTTATTATTTTTAAGCTTATTTGCCGCCATGTTACTAAATAATAAACTACGTGGGGTCCGACTTTTCCGCACCATTTACTATACTCCGGTTGTAGTTTCAGGAGTTGTGCTAGCCGTAGCCTGGCTCTGGCTTCTCAATCCAAATTATGGTTTTGTGAATTATTTCCTCCGTACAGTATTAGGAGTTGAAGGGCCTCGCTGGTTAAACAGTTCTTTTTGGGCTCTTCCATCGGTGATTGTAGTGAGTTTGTGGCGGATCGGAACTACCATGGTAATTTTTCTTGCCGGAATACAGGAAATCCCTGCCCAACTTTATGAAGCAGCGGATATTGATGGTGCAAGATGGTCGGCGAAGTTTCGATTCATTACCTTGCCCATGCTTTCACCGGTACTCCTTTTTAATGTGTTTATGTTAATTATCGAATCATTTCAAGTATTTACACCGGTGTATGTAATGACTGAAGGAGGACCTCACTATGCAACTTTGATGTATGTTTTATATCTTTATAATAATGCTTTTGTTTTTCTTAAAATGGGGTATGCATCAGCTTTAGCCTGGGTTTTCTTCCTGATTATGATGGTATTTACTATTATTTTACTGAAATCATCCAACCGATGGGTATTTTACCAGGGAGGAGAGAAGTAATATGAACCAAAAACCACCTCAAATTCAACTCGGTTATTCAAACCCTTCTCTCATTCGGATTTTTTTGTATATCATTATGATAGCTGGCGGAGTGGTACTTATTTTTCCTATTGTTTGGATGGTAATCACCGCTTTGAAGGGATCAGAAAGCTTGGCAGCCTATCCACCGAACCTCTTTCCTTGGCCGATGATGTGGAGGAATTTCATCGATGGTTTAAAAATTCTTCCCTTTGCAACCTTTTATAAAAACTCTCTGATTATTACTATCAGTTGTATGATTGGAGATGTTTTAACCTCAGCCTTGGTAGCATATGGCTTCAGTCGTTTTAAGTTCTATGGTCGTGAAGTGTTGTTTATACTGGTTCTTTCGACTATGCTGCTTCCTTTGCAGGTAACAATCGTTCCGCGGTTTATCCTTTTTCGTAAATTTGGTTGGGTGGATAATTTTTGGCCGATCATTGTGCCGGCTTTTTTGGGAGGGAGTGGGTTTTATATATTTCTACTTCGGCAATTTTTTATGGGGATTCCCAATGAAATTGCCGATGCTGCCAAAATTGACGGGTGCAGCCCTATGGGAATATTTTGGAGGATTTATCTTCCACTTTCGAAACCGGCTTTGGCAACCATTGCTATATTTTCCTTTATGTACAATTGGAATGACTTCTTTGTTCCCCTGGTTTTTTTAAACTCCAAAGAAAAATACACCGTGCAACTGGGATTAAATCTATTTATGGACCAATATAACGTTAATTGGAGTTATCTGATGTCCAACGCTATTTTAGCGACGCTTCCCTGTTTCATTATATTCTTTTTTGCCCAGAGATTTTTCATTCAGGGAATTGCGATGACCGGTGTTAAAGAATAACGATAATTGATTAGGAAATGAGGAGGAGACTGATACCATGGAAAAAAATAAAAAATGGATATGGGTTTGCTGCCAACACCCTATGCCACTTTTGGTTCAAGATCGGGGAATACCTGATGTTTTAGAAAGAATTCCACCCTGGGGTGATCCGGATTTACCTAGTTATATTCAAAAATTCAAAGATGTATTTGACTCTTTAGATACATTTCCTCATCTTCGTATTGACTTCGAAATATCGGGAAGAGAACTTGAAGATGTAGCTGATTGTGATCCAGCCTTAATAACACGGATGAAGGAACTTATAAAAGCTGGAAAACTCGGTTTTGTGGGTGGGGACTATTCCCAATCTCACTGTCATGTTTATGGATCAGAATCAAGCTTACGACAAATCCAATATGGGAAAGATGTCTTTCGGAAATTGTTAGGATATGAAATTGATGTTTTCTTTCATCAGGAAACTGGTTTACATGATCAACTTCCCCAACTCCTCAATTCCTTTGGGTATTCAATTGCAGTTCCACCCCGTTTTCCCTATGTTATTCGTTTTGTAGAGAATAACTCTCCAGAAATAACTGTCCATTATGGAGTTATTGAGTATGTCAATGGTGAAGATTTTACTCATTGGAAAGGTTTGGACGGGTCGGTCATCCCACTCTATCTTTCCATGCCAGCTCCCAGTGAATCGAAGGAAATATATGATGTCTTTGATCAGTATAGTCGTCCCAATAGCAGAAAAAGAAGAACCGGAGGTGCATCACCCTTTGAGTCATTCATGGAAAGGGAGAAGCAGAAAGACCCAGTCAACTTACCAACACTTTTAATTGAAAATCCTGACATGAAAAGATTGGACGATGAATATTACTCGGAAAGAGATAACACTGGAGAATTTTCCTTACTTGGATCGGCTCTCCATCAACGCTTGCAAACCTCATCAATAATTTCGGCAGCCCACCTTTACGCCTATTGGTCGTATATTGAAGGAGTTTGGGCAGAAGAAATGTCTCGAAATAATAAAAAAGCTGAAATAGCAGCACTTCAAGCGGAAGCCTTGAATGCAATGAAATGGGTTTTAAATGGTACTTCGGAAAAACCTGAACAATTTGATGAAATTTGGAAAATGATCCTTTCTTCCCAACACCATGATGTTTATTGGATTGAAACGACTGATTTAAAGAGAAAATCTCTCTCATGGTTGGATGAAGCTGTTAAAAGATCAGAAATGATTTCCAACGAAGTAGGATCAGAAATAGCCAATCAGATTGATACCAGCTGGATATCATCAGGGAAAGCCTTAGTTCTTTATAACACTCTATCACGACCTCGCAAGTCGGTGGAAAAGATTTCTCTCCAATTTGAAAAAGGGAAATATCCTTGGGTTCATCTTTATAATCAAAAAGGAGAAAAGCAAAAATTACAATTAATTAAAAAAGAAACCTGGGAAGATGGAAGTATAAAGAAATGCGATGCCCTTTTCCAACCTGAAATACCAGGTTTTGGATACCAGACTTATGTGATTCAAGCTGGTGATTCTAATCCAATAGATCCTATTGAGGTTGAACTTTCCTTTTATAACTTCGAGAATGATTATTATTCAATGAAAATTTTAGGAGATGGAACGATCTCATCTTTGCAGGAAAAGAAAAGCGGAGTAGAGATTATAAATCCGGAAAAATATTATGGAAATGAAATTCGAGGGCAGTTAAGCGATGGGAATTGGATTACCAATCGTTCATCGAATTCCCGTGTTCGATTGGTAAAAGGAGACTTGGCTGATATCTTATTCACTCAAGGTCAAATTGGACCAATAATCTCTCAATTAAAAATTTATCTTTATCATGATTTGCCGGTAATTGACTTTAATCTATCCCTCGATTTTGGAATTGATGGACTGAGTTTGGGTGATTTCTGGGATGATACGAAGAAGTTAAACCTCTATTGGCCGATCAGTTCTAACCAGTATATCTGGCACGATATTCCCTTTGGAACAAGAATGGGAAGACCTGGTCGACCATTATATTGTATTGACTGGATTGATATAGGAAATGAAAAAGCTGGATTCAGCTTTATCAATCGCGGGACAACCAAACATCGAATAGAAGATGGGGTATTGATGAATTGTTTAGCATGGGGTGGAAATAACTTTTCCAATCGAAAT
>JAAYUP010000249.1 GCA_012517635.1 Candidatus Atribacter alterifermentans | reverse complement strand
TGGTACTCCTGATGAAATTTATAATTCTCCTGCTTCTACTTTTGTTGCCAGTTTTATTGGTGATATGAACTTTCTTGAAGGCCAAGTCGTTCAAAAAGGAGAAAATTCTGTCACGATCGACGTAGATGGTAAACCCATCCTCAGTTCGCGTCTTATGGGAAATTTTTCATTGGGGGATTCGGTAGTTGCTTGCATCCGGCCAGAAAAAATATGTTTCGATAAATTACGTGATAATGAAATTTTGAAAAAATTCGAGAATCATTTTCAAGCTTCAATTCATAGAATTGTTTTCAGGGGAACAGATTATGAAATAACACTCAAATTTGGACAATCTGAAATTCGCTTGATAGAAAGCGCTTCGGAATTTAATAATAAAAAAATTGGTGATCAACTTTTTATTGGTTTTCAGAAAGATGATGTAATTACTTACTTAAAGGAATGCAAAAAGGTATGTGATTATGAAACCAATTTTGACAACTAATTTGAACGCAAAATCAAGAGGGCAATCTTCCTTTTTTTCCAAAATCAGGATTGGTGTTCCTATAACCACCTGGCTGTTTTTATTAATCATCATTCCAATCTGCATTATGCTGGTTACCAGCTTCTATATTAAAGAAGGTTCTGTAGTGATTAAAAAAATTAGCCTGGCGAACTATTTAGAATTTTTTATAAACCCAATCTACCTTCCTATCTTTTTTCGAACCCTCCTCTTAGCACTTTTGGTGTCTTGTACTTCAATTTTATTAGGTTACCCGTTGGCTTATTTAGTTTCAAGAAAAGTTAAACGCTTTCGAAACCAACTCTATATGTTGGTCATTGTCCCTTTATGGGTAAGTTATCTGGTTCGGATCGTTGCCTGGCGAACTATATTAGGACGAGTAGGAGTCCTTAATACCATTCTCCTTTCATTAAAAATTATCGACAAACCACTCTCTATATTTATATATAGTCCCTTTGCTGTCTATGTCGCTCTCATCTATATTGCCTTACCCTATGTATTTATTTCAATTTTTAATTCTTTGGAAAAAATCCCCAAAAACCTCTTAGACGCTTCTGCTGATCTGGGCGCTAATAGCTTTCATACTTTTCTTCACGTTATTCTTCCTCTCTCTATGCCAGGAGTAATCAGTGGTTTTACTCTTGCTTTTGTTATTGCTCTTGGTGATTATATTATTCCCCAGCAATTGGGAGGTTTAAATGGTTTGATGTTCGGTAATCTCATCGTCACTCAGTTTGGTTATGCTTATAACTGGCCGTTAGGAGCGGCTTTAGGCTTTATAATGTTTACAGTTGCAGTGGTTATCCTGCTTGTTTCACAAAAATTTGGTTCATCAGAAGGATTCTTAGAATAATGAATACAACATCGCCTTTAAAAAGAAAGAGCAAATCTTTTCCTTTTTTGGGTTTATATGGGGCTTTCGTATATTTTTATCTCTATTTTCCTTTGTTGGTTGTTTTTGTTTATTCACTCAATTCCTCTCGTTCAACCATGAAGTTTGAAGGAATTACGTTTGATTGGTATATGAGGCTCTTTCATAATAAAGAATTATTAAGCTCGCTCTTTCACTCCCTTCAAGTTTCAGGGTTAGCTGTTATTTTTGCAGTTGTCGTGGGAACATCGGGGGCGCTTTTTCTCAATCGAATTGAATTTAAGGGAAAAGACTTCTTCCGCATGCTGGCTATGCTTCCCATTATTCTCCCTGGAATAATTGTCGGTCTTTCTTTGTTAATTTTTTTCCTCAATTTAAAGCTTCAGTTGTCAATGTGGACGGTCATTCTTGGTCATATGAGTTTTACTACACCAGTTGTTATGTTTCAGGTTTTAGCTCGCTTAGCACGTCTTTCTCGGAATTTAGAAAATGCTGCTATGGATTTAGGTGCTAATCCTTTTCAAGCTTTTATATATGTGACCTTCCCCATGATCAAAAGAGCAGTCATTGGGGGAGCGTTACTGGCTTTTACCATGTCCTTTGATGAAATCATCATAACTTATTTCCTAACGAGTACTTTTAATACTCTTCCCATCTATCTTTATGGCATGCTTCGCTTTGGTCTTTCTCCTGAGGTTTATGCGATCTCGACGGTTGTACTTGGTTTATCTATTCTGTTAATCATTCTCAT
>JAAYUP010000248.1 GCA_012517635.1 Candidatus Atribacter alterifermentans | reverse complement strand
TTCAATTCCTTATAGGTAGGCTCAAAACCGTTATACCAGAAGAATTTGAAACTGTATTTTATTTGTTTCAATTCCTTATAGGTAGGCTCAAAACCCGCTCATTTGGCTCTATAAATGTATTTTAAAAAACGACCTTTTTTGTTATTATACCATGATTTTAAGATAAATTGATCGATGATTGGATTCAATTCTATTGTAATGATGCAGTTATTTAGATATTTTCATTCGCTTTTTACTGTTCTGTCGATCCCCTGGGAATTTTACACTATTAGAGGTCGACGAAAATTTATCATTTCCATTTTTGGTCATCCAAATGATCTTTTTTCTTTCAGTTTTTTAAAGTATTGGCAAGGTTTACTCCTAAGGATACATCAATATCGTTTACCCATCTGGCGTAAATCTCATAATCTTGGGGATTGAGGGGTGAAAGATAACACTTTTCTCCCAATAGTTTTTTAAAATACATCTGACCTCCCTCTTCTAAATAAAAGCTCAATCAATGCTATCAAGTCCTTCAATAGATAAATAATATTATGATATTTTTATCTTCAGCTTGCTTTAGTATGCTTAAAACCAATGCTGCAATACCCATAGCTAAGGCAATTGCTTTAAAAACTACATTTTTTAAACTTTTATCCATTATTTTTCCACCTTTCTCTCTTGTTCAATTTGGTAATTTCTATTTCTTTTAATCGAATTGCTCTTTTTATTTCTCATTGGTCATGTTTTACTTCAAAATAGGAGTTCAAAACACACTTTAATAAAAATCACCAGCCTTGCCCATCTTTTAAATCCATTTTAAACTGAAGTTAGACCTTATATTTCACAAAAAAATTGAGCAGATAAGAATTACCTCACAAATATCTTCATTTTTTGCTTTTGCCGTTTTCAATATGACAGGAATTTTTCAATTGGTTGGATAAGCAAAAAGTATAAGGTCTTTATCATTTGATTATCATCTCGATCTACCGGTTTGAGTACAAAACTAAACCATACTTAATTTTTCGACAGCTTTTTCTTCATCTGGTAAGAAAAAAATATCTTTCCCCCGGTTACATTCAAGGATAAAGGCTTTGAGGCTTTCACTGGTATAGGAAGAAAAATCACCCACAATGGCAAATTTCACTCGATAATTAATAAACTTTTGCAGTATTTCTCCGGCAATTTTGGTGCTTAAGTGAAAAAAATCCTCAACAATAGCCGACTTATTCAATATAATACGATTACACCCGGTTTCATACTGGACCGTAACCATAAAATTCAACGCTGATTGAATATCGCTTATAAGTATCTCATCGCTATTGACGACGGCAATTTCTATGCCACCCTTTTTAATTGTCCTTAAATCTAAAGGTGATCTCCCCGCCATAAAACGGCACCCCTCCGAGAAGAGGAATTGCATGGTGTTATCACATAATAATGGGGGCAGACACCCAGGTCTGCCCCCACAAATATAAACAACAATGGAATATTAGGAGACAATAAAAAATTTAATATATAGTAACCGTAGAGGTGAACCTCTGTATTCGCCCCTGGCTATTTTCAAATTCAAGAATCAAGACCTGGCCCCAAGATTTTCCTTAATTCGGGTTTCTGCTATAATTTGAATCATCAGACACTTCTCTTTTTTGGTTTTGTCGGGTTGTCTATCTTGCCCTATGTCATGCATACCAAAAAGGAGGGGTATTTTTTATTTGATAAATCAATAGAATCAAGAGTTTCAGCCTATTTTATGTCCTGAAAAAACTGAGAAGTTTATAAAAAGGTTATAAGAATGATGGGATAGAATTGATTGTTTGGGGTTTCGTTTTAACCTTTCTCATTATTCTCTACTCACTACATCTACAAAGGAGACGTTTCATGAAACCGTTTTTTGTAAACAAAAAGTTCTGCTTAGCCTTATTAATGGGCATGTTGATTTTCTCTTTACCAGGGTATTCTAAAGCTACTGTCAAAGATCAACAACAGCCCACAGGCTACCCGATTGCATCCGATGTTCAAACGACGACTCAAAGGACGATCGTGCCGGAGCCGACCCCAACGACTGCTATCAATCTCTGGGAGATTTCTAAATACAGTCAGTATGGCTATGGCAACTGGGCGTATGGCCCGGGGCTCCCCTACAACAAGCGACTTGATCTCATGCCAGCGTCCTACAGTGGTTCAGCCGTCACCAGAATAATGAAGCTTTTAAATTTCTTTACCATCTCGGATATCCATATCACCGATAAGGAATCCCCCAACCAGTTGATTTATATTCAACGCCTGCATCCCAATTTGCCGATAGGGACTTCTCTGTGTTCAGGGGTTATGCTCTATACCACGCATGTGCTCGATGCCGCCATCCAAACCGTCAACGCCCTGCATAAGCAGAATCCCCTGGACTTCGGTATTTCTCTGGGTGACGCTATCAACTCCACGCAATACAATGAACTTCGCTGGTATATCGATGTCATCGACGGCAAGGTCATTACACCCAGTTCCGGCGCCCATCTGGGAGCCGAAACCATTGATTATCAGAAGCCTTACCAGGCGGCGGGGCTCGACAAGTCGATCCCCTGGTATCAAACACTGGGCAACCACGATCATTTCTGGATGGGTTCCATCCCCGTAGACTACAGCCTGCGCAAGGATCTTCGACAGTCCTACGTAGCCGATGAAGTCTTCGCTACGGGTGATGTACTCCGTGATCCCCGAGAAATTAACAACCGGGATTATTATGTCGGTGTGTTTGACGGCTCAACGCCTTACGGGAATATCAAATATGCGGGACCTGTCAAGGATTTTAAGACGCCTCCGAAAGTTGCAGCTGATCCTGACCGACGTTCACTTTTAAGAACTGAGTGGATGCAGGAATTCTTCAATACATCAACTCTACCTATCGGTCACGGTTTCAATCTGACAGATGTCGAAAATGGCTTTGCTTGCTATAGTTTTGTCCCGAAATCGAACATTCCGCTCAAGGTGATCGTTCTGGACAATACCCAGCAGGAAGACAGCGGCTCTGTCGATATTCATGGGCACGGCTTTCTTGATTCGGCTCGGTGGGACTGGCTTAAAAAAGAACTGGCTGACGGTTCTGCTGCGGGACAACTCATGATCATTGCTGCGCACGTTCCGATTGGTGTCGAAGTGACAGCACCCAATTCCGAAATGGGCTGGTGGACGGATCCACAAAATGCCGTCACCCTGCCGGATCTGATTGCGGAGCTTCAAAGCCACCCGAATTTCATCATGTGGATAGCCGGACATCGTCATCTGAATACCGTGAAAGCCTTTGTGTCGCCTGATCCTGTAGGTGCACCGGAGAAAGGTTTCTGGCAGGTGGAAACGTCGTCGCTTCGGGACTTCCCGCAGCAATTTCGTACCTTCGAAATCTATCTCAACAGCGATGCCACCATTTCCATTATGATCACCAACGTTGACCCGGCAGTCCTTGAAGGAACGCCAGCCTCAACCTCCCGTAAACACGCTATCGCAGCAGCACAGATTGCTGGAACCTGGGATACGTTGACCAATTGGAACCCAACCAATGATCCCACCGTGGAACTCATGCCAACCGGGTCGTACAATGCGGAACTTGTAACACCCTTGAGTCCGGCTATGAGAAAAATGTTACAGAATATCGAAACATCGCAACAGTAATTTCCTACTTAAATGCAGGGAATGGTCTTATCACCTCCATGGTTGTTCATAACCTTTCCCTGCATTACATTGAAGCCTGATCGTTCGATAAATTACTCGCTTCCCCCCCCAGGTTCACACAACATGCCTATCATAGAGGATAAAGGGCCGGATAAAGCAGTACTCTCTCTTTTTTTCTCCAGTTTCAAAGGCTTGGTGGGAAGGGTCTTAATTCTTGAATTTTTAAAAAGCTGTGAAATTGGTGAATTGGAACGGATGGAATTTCTTACGTCGCACATTACGCTCCTCAGTATGACGGAGATGGTTAAAATGGTATTAGATTGGCATTTTCATTGTCATGTGGTGATTAGAGGCTTTCATTTTCATTTACTGCTGGAAGTAGTGTGTCGTTCTATTCTTCTTATTGATAACTCAGGCTGGTTATTTAAAAATCCTTATTCTCTTCAAATTCAAATGGTCCTTTCTCTTCTCAAATTCTCTAGAAAACCCTAAAATAGTCAAATGTTGGATAATACATTGTGATAAACTGAAGAAAGAGGTAGGACGATTCAAGTTAACTGGAAAGAAATCTGAAGCTAATTCAGTTAGAAATATACACACTGATAATATATATTGATCAGTTTCTAAGGAGTGAATTTTATGCAGGATAACTTAAAGAAAAAGGCGGAAATCGTACAAACTGTTTTGAATGAATTTGGAGTTGAATTGAATGTGGTTCAGTTAGCAGCATCAACTCGTTCTGCGCAAGAAGCCGCAGCTGCAGTAGGCTGTACTTTGGGTCAAATTGCGAAATCATTGGTTTTCAAAGGAGCAAACTCGCAAAAACCTATCCTGATTATTGCTAGCGGAATGAACCGGGTCAATGAAAAAGTTGTTGAGGAAGTGATCAATGAAAAACTACAAAAAGCGGATGCTGATTTTGTTTTAGAACAAACCGGCTTCTCCATTGGAGGTGTCCCACCCGTTGGGCATAAAAACCCTATCCCAATATATATTGATCAAGACTTAATGCAATACGAAGAAGTATGGGCTGCTGCTGGAACTCCCAATGCGGTTTTTAAACTCACTCCGAAAATCTTAGTCGAAATCACTAAAGGTAAGATTATTAGTATTAAGTAACCAAATTTGGATCAATGTTTAATTTAGAAAATGTAAAAATGACATTAATTGTTAAATTTATATAGGAGAAAAGGCATTTCTTCATTTTTTATTTTCTTGATTTCTCTTGTCGACCAAACCCTTAATGAGTTTCGATTTATATTCTTTTTCCAGGATGTCCATTATAATTTGGTCAAATTTTTGTCCGGCTATTTGTTTTGCTTCCCGAAGCCTCCCAACTTCCTTAAATCCTACTTTTTGATAACATTTGATGGCTGGCTTATTGTAAGAAAATACCTTCAAATTGATATTATGCAGGTTCAATATATTAAAGCCAAAATCCAGCAATAATTCTATGGCTTCTGCTCCATAACCTTTCCCCCAATAATCTTTGTTTCCTATGAATATTCCCATCTCGGCAGTATGGTTGATAAAGTCGATATGGGTAAAACCAATATTACCGATGAGCTCATCTTTTTTTAACTCCACAATGGCGAAATTATATTCCGCTCGGGATAGTTTCTCCAGAATTTCTTTTTCTTGTTCGGGCGTCATCAGGGCACTGGCAAAGGTTACTCCTAAGGATACATCAATGTCGTTTATCCATTTGGTATAAATCTCATAATCTTGAAGATTCAAAGGTGAAAGATAACACTTTTCTCCCAGCAGTTTTTTAAAATACACCCAATCCCCCTCCTTCCCCTAAATAATAACTCAATCACCGCTATCAAGTCCTTTAAAAGCTAATAATTTTAGATCGATGAATAATCATATTATGGCAATTTTACCCTGATCTTGTTTTAATTATACTTAAAACGAATGTTTAATTTATATCTTCTTTTTCTCAATCCTGGTTCTTTTCCCCCTAGCATAATTATTATTTATAAATTTTCAACGTTCACCTCTCCCTCGACACCATTGGCAGACTCCGCTCCCATTACACCAGATGCAGGGATCATCACTGGGCTTTCCATATCCTGGATAGTTTTTCTTACCCGATCCTTTACAGTGGTTACAGCGACCAGTTCCATTGCATTGATCACATTTTCTTGCCATTCTTTCACCTCATTTCATAATAATCTGGATTTCAATTCCTTATAGGTAGGCTCAAAACCCGTGAAACCAGTATTAACTGGATTTTGATCATTTTATTACTTCATAGAGCAGCCAAACGATATCTTCAGTTACTTTTTCTACACTTAACAACTTCAGCTTAATAACCCCTTCATAGCTGGTTAAGTCTGAAGCCTTAAAAAATGATTGGGGTGTGGTTCCACCCACCAGGCTTGGGTTAATAAGGATGCTCACTTCATCAACCAATCCTTCCCTCAAAAGAATTCCATTGAGGGTTCCACAGCTATCTAACCGTATGGTCTTAATCTGGTATTGATCATAAAGCTTTTGTAGAGCAGACCTATAGTTGACATGCTCTTTCCCCACCATGAGATATTCGATCCTTGATTCGTTCAAATAATACAAATATTCATTAGGTGTTTTTTCGGAGCATAACACTACTACTCCCCGCCAATAAGGCTGTTTTAAAACAACCTCCCAGTTCCTTATTCTTCCTTGGCTATCAGGTACAATCAGTAATGGCCTTTGATCATTTGAGCCTGGCTCCATCTCTTCTGGAATTTCATTTTGATCTTGGTTTAGTTCTTCAAATCCTTTCAAAAGTGTATTACTCCCGACCATGGTTGCATCTTCATTTCAACGAGAGATGAATCCATAGAATAAACCCAAATCAAAGTTTAACCAGTCGATTCGCCCATCAAGACTGATGGCATTATGAATAATTATCCGTGGTAACATTTCTTATTCTCCAATAGGATTTTATATGTCTTTAAAAAAGTATATTTTTGAACAAATGTCGTTCTAACGACAGTAAAACATATAATTTACAGTATTTGGTACCATTATCATTCGCTTAATTTTTTCCTCATAATGTCATATCCTTCAAGTTCTCTATATAGGGCAAATCCAGCTTTAAGATACATAGATGCTGGGCCATGATATTGTTCAGCACTGGATAAATTCCCTTTTCTTGGGTAAGCCTCTAAATAATCATATTGAGATAATGCATAATCTTTACATATTTGCTCCAGCATTATGCTCGCAATTCCCATTTTTCTATTTTCTGGAGAAATGAGAAAACATATGATTGAACAGATTCTTTCCTCTTTTTCTCCCCATACTTCCTTTATTTTAGTTAACCTGGCAAAGTTCTTTTTATCGTTCGCATTGCACCATCCAATTGGTTTTTCTTTTTTATAGGCTAAATATCCTTTCATCTTTCCTGTCTGAATCATCGTTTCAGCAGTTTGACGATTCTCTTCCGCTGTTCTCCTCATCCACTCCTCATCACTTCCACCAAAATGGTAGAAACAGCAGAAACAGTCTGACCAATCAGGATTGTTCGTAAATGCGATGTCATCAAAGAAGTAGAAAAAATCGATAATTAATTCTTTTGATAGTGGTTTGATGGTAATTTCCATATATTTATCCCCTCCTTTTTTAAAATTATAATGTTTCAAAAAAGTAATAGTTGTTATTGCCAAGATACTTCATGAATATGTTCTTTTTAAAAAAACCATGTACTGTATAACTATTCGTAAAATTGGTGAGTTAAGCTTCTTCAAAAACCTTAAGAATTGTAAGGGAGTAATTTATCGCGTCTGCTTTTTGTAGTTACATACCATGGTACATATCGGATCCTGGGCTTTCACCCTCATCTTCACCTTCTCTTATTGAGGGAAAAGAAACTTTAAGCCGTCATTGCGAGACCTGGTTTGTTGAGGTCGTGGCAATCTCATGATTCATCTTTTATTATGTGTTGATTTGTGGTATTGAAAAAGATGAGATTCTCACGTCGTCCGGTAAAAACGCCGGCTTCCTCAGAATGACCAAACACTCATAAGTTTTTTTTCTTTTCTCGATTTCAATATTAAGGGAATTTTCAATTGGTGCGTTAAGCAAAAAGAATAATGTCTTTATTAGTTGATTACCATCTCGATCTACCAGTTTGAGTGCAAAACTAAACCGTACTTAATTTTTCGACGGCGGTCTCTTCGTCTGGTAAGAAAAAAATATCTTTCCCCCGGTTGCACTCAAGGATAAAGGCTTTCATACTTTCACTGGTATAGGGAGAAAAATCACCCACAATAGCAAATTTCACTCGATAATTAACAAATTTTTGCAGTATTTCACCGGCAATTTTAGTGCTTAAATGAAAAAAGTCCTCAACAATCGCCGGCTTATTCAATATAATGCGATTACACCCAGCCTCATACTGGACTGTGGCCATAAAATCCAATGCTGACTGAACATCGCTTATAAGTATCTCATCGCTATTGACAGAGGCAATTTTAATGTCATTCTTTTTTATCGTTTTTATTTGCATATTCTCGCTCACCCTGTAATTAATCTGACTTCATATTCTTTTTGCTAATTTACTGATAATAAAGGCTTAAGGAAGAAAAGACAAGATATTCGGGATATTTCCATCTTGAACC
>JAAYUP010000019.1 GCA_012517635.1 Candidatus Atribacter alterifermentans | reverse complement strand
CTCAGTTAGTATAAAATAGTAGGGATAGAACACCTAGTTACTTAATTTTGCCGAATAAGGTTGGTGTTCTTTGAATGATTAGTTTTATTATTTGAACCTTACATCGAAGACTGATCCTGTTTTACAGGAGAATGAAGGCATACAAACAAGAAAGAGTGGGTTACCAGCCCACTCTTTCTTGTTTGTATAAAAGGCCAATAAATTATTTTCGAAAAAGAAAGTGACTGAATGCAGGGGGTTTAATATGAATAAAGATCTTTTTTTTGCAATCGAGCAAATTGAAAGAGCAAAGGGGATTTCACGTGATACCCTTAAACAGGCGATAGAAGCGGCTCTTCTTTCTGCATACAAGAAAAATTTTAAGGGCCCCCATAAAGCAGTTGAAGTTATTCTTGATCCAGCAACTGGAGAAGTCAAAGTTTTCACCCGTAAGTATATCAATCCTGAAAGTGGCGAAATCATTGATATCGACGTAAACGATACATTATCCAATCAAGGCTTAAATCGAGTTGGACCGAGAGAAATAATCCAAGTTGAAATAACACCCAAAGATTTTGGGAGGATTGCAGCCCAAACAGCTAAGCAGGTCATCATGCAACGTATTCGAGAAGCCGAGAGAAGTTTGGTATATGATGAATTTTTGGAAAGAGCAGAAGATATCGTAACTGGTGTTGTCAACAGGAAAGAGGGAAAAAATATCATCGTTGATTTGGAAAAAATCGAATCTTTTCTTCCATCCAATGAGCAGGTCCAATCGGAAAATTACCGGATTGGAGCAAGGATGAAATTTTATATAATAGAAGTTAAAAAAACGAGCCGTGGACCTCGTATTGTTTTGTCTCGATCACATCCCGGCTTAGTCAAACGATTATTTGAATTGGAGGTTCCTGAAGTTCATGATGGCTTTGTTACCATCAAAGCTATCGCGCGGGAACCAGGAGCACGGACTAAAATTGCTGTTGAAAGCCGAGATGCCAAGGTGGATCCTGTTGGCTCGTGTATTGGAAATAAAGGAGTGAGAGTCAAACATATAACCGATGAACTACGAGGTGAAAAAATTGATATTATCCGTTGGAGCAAAGATCCAAAGGTGTTTATATCCGATGCATTGAGTCCAGCTCAAGTCACTTTCGTTGAACTTGATTCTGATTCCAATACCGCACGGGTTTACGTACCTGATGATCAACTTTCACTTGCTATTGGGAAAGAAGGTCAGAATGCCCGACTCTCTGCCCGTTTAACCGGTTGGAGAATTGATATAAAAAGTGATCGGGAAATAAGAGAGGTGCCCAATCACCCATGAAAAAAAAGAAAATACCTTTACGGCTTTGTCTATCTTGTCGCCTTCGAAAGGAGAAAAAATCATTGATTCGGATTGTTGCCTCTCCAACTGGTGAGATCGACATCGATATGACCGGTAAAAAACCAGGAAGAGGAGCCTACATTTGCCCAAAAGCAGAATGTGTAGCTCGTATAAATAGGCAGCTCCTTTCTTTTGCCCTAAAAACTGAGGTGATTCAGGACGACGTAATTATTCTACAGAGGGCAATTCAAAACCTAATTGAGTCATTACCAAAGGAGGTTAAGCATGGCAAAAATTAGAATATACAAAGTGGCAGAACAGCTTGGTATGCCAACTCATGAAGTAATGGATATATTAAAGTCTTTAGGATCTGACGTAAAAAATCATATGAGTAGTATTGATGAAGAGTATATTGAACTTTTACAAGAAGAAAGGGAATACCAAAAAAAAGAAGAAGAAAAAAAGCGAAAGAGAAAAGAACGTACTATCCAAGTCAAAAAACCCCCTTATTTGAAAGATATTGCCCGTCTTCTTGATATGAATTGGGAAGATATTGTTATCAAATTAGCCGATTGGAATGTAATTTTTGACTCAAAAAAACCTTTACCACCGTTAGTTGTTGAACGTTTAGCCCGTGAGAAAAATTGGGAAATAACGTGGGAGGATGATTTACGAGAAAAAACCATTGAAGCCCTCCAAGGAGATTTGCAGATTCGACCTCCGATAGTCACCGTTTTAGGTCATGTCGACCATGGAAAAACCACTTTATTAGATGCAATACGTCATTCTAAGGTTGCAGAGTCTGAGTATGGTGGAATCACTCAAAAAATCGGAGCGTATCAAATCGAAATCAATAATAAAAAGATTACTTTTGTTGATACACCTGGTCATGAAGCTTTTACTGCGATGCGAGCACGGGGAGCCCAAGTGACCGATATTGCCATTTTGGTCGTCGCCGCCGATGATGGTGTAATGCCTCAAACCATCGAAGCTCTCCAACATGCGAAAGCTGCCGATGTGTCTATCATTGTAGCTATTAACAAAATCGATAAATCAGGAGCGAACCCAGATCGAATCAAACAACAACTCTCTGAACACGGGCTGGTTCCTGAAGAATGGGGTGGAGATACAATTTTTATGAATATATCCGCTCTTCAGAAAAAAGGGATTAATGATCTTTTAGAAATGATTTTACTCCAAGCCGAAATTTTGGAACTGAAAGCTCGGTATCAAGGTTTTGCTACGGGAACTATTATGGAATCTCGCTTGGATCGAGGAAAGGGACCAGTTGCAACGGTTATTGTTAAAGAAGGAACCCTCAAGATTGGTGATTTCTTTGTTGCCGGTGCCACCTGGGGAAAAGTCCGATCCCTATTCTCGGTAAATGGAAAAGCTATCAAAGAAGCTCTTCCATCTATGCCAGTAGAAATTGTCGGTTTTTCTGAGTTGCCCCCAGCTGGAACTCAATTCATGGTTTTAGAAGACGAAAAGATTGCTCGTTTGATTGCGAATCAAAAACAACAAAAGGAGCGGGAAAAAACATTAAAAGGATCAAGCGCCCAGATTACCTCTCTCGAAGAGCTTCTCTTTCCAGAAGAAGGAAAAAAGCGAGAGTTGAATATTATTCTCAAAGCAGATTTTCAGGGATCTCTTGACGCAATTGAAAAAGTTCTTTCCCAAATCGGAAGTGAAGAAATTCAAATCCAGGTCCTTTCTAAGGGGGTCGGTAACATTAATGAAGCCGATGTGGTCTTAGCCGCGGCTTCGAAAGGAATCGTCATTGGTTTTGACGTGAAACTCCCTTCTGAGGTTTCTAAGGCTGCAAAAAGGGAAGGAGTGGATGTCCGTCTCTATCGAGTCATTTATGACGTCATTGAAGATTTACAAAATGCTATAAAAGGAATGATAACACCCAAAAAATATCTTGAAAATATTGGAAAAGCTGAAGTAAGAGCGGTGTTTAAAATCCCAAAAACTGGTGTCATATCCGGTTCCTATGTCACGTCGGGTAAAATTGAAAGAAATGCATTTGTACGAGTAATTAGAAAAGGAGAGGTGCTCGAAGAGTCAGCCAAGATTGTCTCCTTAAAAAGGTTTAAAGAGGACGTGAAAGAAGTGACAATGGGGTATGAATGTGGAATTGGGCTCGATCGTTTTGAAAATTTTGAAGAGGGAGATATTTTAGAAGCTTATATTATCCGAGAAGAAATATGAGAATTGGATCTGGTCAGGTATTACTTTCTCTTCCTGAAAGTTTTTCACTAAAAGATAAAAGAAGAATTATGAATTCCATCAAACAACGACTGAGAAACCGTTTTAATCTGTCAGTTATTGAGATAAATCCTGATCTCGCCTGGAACCAAGGCCAAATCGGTTTTGCCTGTGTGGCTAAAGATGAAATGACGGTTAAGCATTTGATCAATCAGATAAGCCGTTTTGTTGAAGAAGATGGACGTTATGAAATCATTCAGTTTACTATTCAAATCTATTGATTATTTAATAACTGGCAGAACTGTCAAAAAGGGGGTTTAAAAATGAAGAGCTTTCGCTCCCAACGTTTAGCTGAACTCATTAGAAGAGAAATAGCCACAATGGTTCTATCCGATGCGGCAGATCCGCGTATAAAGAGAATGACTATAACCCATGTCAATATCACTCCTGATTTAAAAATTGCTCGAATACACGTTTCTTTTCCTGGAAATAAAAATGAAATTGAAGAAAGTTTTCAAGCCTTGCGGAAAGCAAGTCGATTTATACGGAGTAGCATCAGTCAAAATATACGAATACGGTATATGCCTGAAATTGAATTTATTTACGATACCAGCTTAGAAAAAGCCTATCAGGTCATTGACCTTATCAATCAAATTGAAAGAAAAAGCGGGAGTTAAAAATGGAAATAAAACATTTCATTGATTCGCTACCTCAGAAAACTCCTATGATCATTGCTTCTCACTTAAATATTGATGGTGATGGATTGGGGTCGATGATAGCGCTTTATTTGCTTCTTATTCAAAAAAAATTTGACCCAATAATGGTTTATGATGATTCAATTCCTTATTTCTACCAATTTTTACCTCATTTAAAAGATATCCATTCCCTTCATCATCCGAGATTGAAAAAAATCTCGGAAAATTCAGTTTTTTTTGCGGTTGACTGTTCGAATACTCAGCGACTGGGCCGACTTAATGATATACGAGAAAAGTGTGCCATTGTGGTAAATATTGATCATCACCCTGATAATTCCTTATATGGAACAATTAACGATGTTGACCCACATTGTCCTTCAACAACAATTCTTATCTATAATTTAGCAAAAAAAATTCAAACCAAATTGGATTCACCACTTTCCACAGCTATCCTCACTGGGCTTATTACCGACACCGGTGGATTTCAATATGTAGAATTAAATCAGAAACTTCTGAGCATCTTAGAAGACCTCGTTTATCAAGGAGCATCGGTCGCAACGATTATGCGCTATGCTTTTAAATACCGACGAAATTCCGCATTGAAACTGTTAGGTGTGGCATTGAACCGTTTTATCTACGATTCTCAAAATCGTTTTGCAATGACCTATCTTCTCAAAAGCGATTTTGAGTTATGTGGAGCCTCAGAAGAAGATACTGAAGGAATTGTTGATTATGGGCTCTATATTCCTGGCTCACTTATATCGGTATTTATCAGAGAAATTGACAATCATACTTTTAAAGTGAGCCTCCGAGCTCAAGATGAAACCAACATTCTTCCGATTGCTCATGCTTTTGGCGGAGGAGGACATTTGAAAGCTGCTGGTTTTAAAATTCAAGGAGACTTTAAAACAATTTACCAAAACCTCAAAGAATATATTCAAGAGTACCTTTCTTCCCATTCTGGTAAACCCCATTCTTTATCAGTATAAAAATATGATTGGTGGAATTCTTCCTGTATATAAACCGGTGGGAGTTGTTTCCCATCGTATCGTAGAAATCATCCGCAAGGTGCTTGAAGTAAAAGTTGGCCATTCAGGAACTTTAGACCCCTTCGCCAGGGGCCTTCTTCTCATTTGTTGGGGAAAGGCGACTCGTTTCGCTTCTTTTTTTCAAGACCTTCCTAAATCATACCGGGCTTGGATGCGTTTTGGCATTTCCACTGATTCCTATGATGTCCTCGGGCAGATTAAAAACTTCTCACTCCAACCACTCACGACCGATATGATTGAAAAAGCCATTTTCCCTTTTCAAGGAACCAGACAACAAGTCATTCCTCTTTTTTCTGCAACCAAATATCAAGGGCATCGCTTATACAAATATGCTCGCAAAGGAAAATCAATCCCTGAATTGAAAAAAGAGATTACTATTCACCAACTGAAAATCATCAAAATCCAACCCGGGGTAGTCCCTGAAGCAGAAATTCTCCTCTCTTGTTCATCAGGCACCTATATTCGAAGCCTTGCTCATGAAATTGGGGAACAGTTAGGTATTGGAGGTTATGTTTATAGTCTGCGTCGAGAAAATATCGGGAATTTTTCATGGCTTGATAGTTTGGTCGTCTCGGATATCTCCCTTCAACCGGATTTTCTGATTCAAAACTCCATTCCTATTGATCAAGCTTTGTATTGGTTCCCATCGATCTCGATTACAAGTGAGGAAGGAAAAAAATTACAACAAGGAAATCCGGTTCAATGGCCTGATCACTTTCCTTTCGAATCGAGCTCTTTGGTTAAAATTTATTCACACAATCACTTTATTGGTCTAGCTCATTTTAATCAAAATAAACGGCTTCTTCATCCCGAAATAATCGTAGAAGAGAGGAGTCGATATGTTGTATAAGGGTTTCCCAATAAATGTTACTGAATCGGTCGTTGCGCTTGGTTTTTTTGATGGAATTCACTTAGGCCATCAAGCCGTTTTAAATCAAGCAGCTGTTCTTGCCACCGAAAAAAAGAAACCTTTACGTATAATCACTTTTTATCCCCATCCCAGAAATTCTATTAAGCATAGTCACCATATAAAATACCTAACAACTTATATTGAAAAATACCAACGTTTTCAAAATTACTATCCAGGTTGTGAGGTTTATTTTCTTCGTTTTAATCGAAAGCTTCGTCATACACCACCTGAACAATTTCTTAATCAGATCAATCAGCGGTTTAAACCTATAGCGGTGATTACTGGCGAAAATTTTCGATTTGGATATAGAACCCAAGGAGATCAAATATTTCTTCAGAATTTCTTTAAAAAAAAGGGGGTTTATACTGCTATTATTCCATCAATATCTCTTGACGGAGCTGTTCTATCCAGTACCATGATTCGTCAACTAATTGAAAAAGGTGACATAAGTAAAGCGAATATGATTTTAGGATATCCCTTTTCCATCAGGGGTCGAGTTGTAAAAGGAAGACAAATTGGAAGTCAAATTGGTTTTCCAACCGCTAACTTTTTTCCAGTTTCATCAAAATTGACGCCACCTCATGGTGTTTACTTCGGATTCATGAATTGGAAAAAGGAAGAGTATCCAGCTTTGATTTACATTGGAACCAAACCAACTGTCAGTCAAAACCAAAGAAGAGTAGTTGAAGTCCATATTGGTCGGCAAATTCGTCAGCTCCTTTATCAAGAGCGAGTTGTAGTTCAACTCAGGCATTTTTGGCGTTTAGAAAAGCATTTTCCAACTATTGAGGCATTAAGAAAACAAATAACCTTAGATCAAGCCGCTTTTAACGCATATTTACAGCATACTCAGGGTATGATAAACTAAACACCGAATGTATA
This sequence comes from Candidatus Atribacter alterifermentans, assembly GCA_012517635.1. Classification (GTDB taxonomy): domain Bacteria; phylum Atribacterota; class Atribacteria; order Atribacterales; family Atribacteraceae; genus Atribacter; species Atribacter alterifermentans. Next base: position 10,257 of record JAAYUP010000019.1, on the reverse strand, counting down.
GAAATTGGAGGTGTCATATCAATTGGCTCTTACAAAAGAAAAGAAAAATGAGCTCATAGAAAAATTTAAAAATCACGATGGAGATACTGGTTCTCCGGAAGTTCAGATTGCTTTACTTACTGAAAGAATTCGCGAGCTTACCGAGCACTTAAAAATCCATACGAAAGACTTTCATTCTCGTCGAGGCCTTTTTATGATGGTCGGTCAACGGCGAAGGCTTTTGAATTATTTAAAAAAGTATCACGTTGATCGTTATTATTCGATTTTAGAAAAGTTATCATTGCGAAAGTAAGAGGAAGGTGTTGACAATAAACAGAGCTGAAATTGAATTTGGTGAAAGCAATTGTATTATTGAATCAGGAAAGGTCGCCAAACAAGCTGGTGGATCGGTACTGGTTCGTTATGGAGATACTGAGGTTCTAGTCACTGCTACTGAATCCGACGAACCTCGAGAAGATATTGACTTTACCCCTCTATTAGTTGATTATGAAGAACGTTTCTATGCTGCTGGAAAAATACCTGGAGGATTTATTAAGAGAGAAGGAAGGCCAAGAAGCGATGCCATTTTAAATGGACGTTTAATTGATCGATCAATCCGACCACTTTTTCCTGAATTTTATCGGAATGATATTCAAGTCGTTACAACCGTTCTTTCGGTCGATGAAAAAAATACTCCGGAAATACTTGGTTTATTGGGTGCGTCCCTGGCTTTGGGAATTTCTGCAATACCTTTTGAAGGACCAATCGGTGCCTGCCGGGTCGGTTTGTTAAATAGAGATAATTTTATCATTAACCCAAGTTTAGATCAGCTTATTTCCAGCCGTTTGGATATGGTCATTGCTGGCTCAGAAGAAGGAATCACCATGATCGAAGCTGGCGCAAAAGAGGTTTCTGAAGCAGAAATCACTCAAGCTTTGAAAATTGGGTATGAATTTATTCTTAAAACGATTCGAACCCAGAAAGAAATCATTTCCCAATGGGGAAAGCCGAAAAAAGAAGCCGAAATTCCCACCTATTTTGCTGAAATCGAGGATTGGATTCGAACTCATTACCATTTACAAATTGCCGATAAAGTTGCAGTTTTTGATAAATCCGAACGCCAAAAAAACGTCAATTTACTTTATAAAAAAGCTGTTGAAGAGGCTACTGAAACTTTTGAAAATCTCCAAGGTTTTTCTTTACTATGGGAAAAAGTCGTAAAAGAAAATATTCAGAATCTTCTCTTTAAAAGTGGCTTGAGGCAGGATGGGAGACGTCCGGATGAAATTCGACCGATTGACTGTGAAGTTGGGATTTTACCCCGTACTCATGGATCAGCTCTTTTCACCCGAGGACAAACCCAAGCTATGGCTATTACTACCTTGGGAGCAACCAGTGAAGGGCAGAAAGTCGATGGTCTTCAGGATGAAGAAGCCCGACGATTTATGCTCCACTATAATTTTCCACCCTTTAGCACTGGTGAAGTACGACCGATGAGAGGTCCTGGACGACGAGAAATTGGACATGGAGCTTTAGCCGAAAGAGCGCTCGAATATTTTATTCCGCCAGAATCGGAGTTTCCTTATGCAATACGGATCGTTTCAGAAATACTTGAATCGAATGGTTCATCGTCAATGGCAACCGTTTGTGGAGGAAGCCTTTCATTAATGGATGCTGGTGTTCCAGTTCGGTCAGCCTGCGCTGGTTTATCCATTGGTTTAATGAGAAACCAGGAAACGAATATGCTATTGAGAGATATTTTAGGTTCCGAAGATCATTATGGTGAGATGGATTTTAAAGTAGCAGGGAGCCGACAAGGAATCACGGCCATTCAGCTCGACGTAAAAAACCGTGGACTGAGCTGGGAACTTTTAAGCCAAGCGCTTGATGAAGCGAAAACTGGTCGACTTCATATCTTAGAGATCATGGATCAAACTATCGATGTGCCTCGTAAAGTTCTTTCTCCCTATGCACCGAAAATCGGTATAATCGAAATTAATCCAGATCGAATCGGTTCAGTCATCGGACCAGGCGGAAAAATCATTAAAAAAATTGTTGACGAAACTGGAGCGATTATTGACATTCAAGATGATGGGAAAATTATCATTTTCTCTCGTAATGAAGAAGGAAAAACAAAAGCGGTTGAAATGATTAAAAACATTACTCAGGAAGTTGAAATTGGAAAAATCTATTTAGGACGAGTGACCAAAACCACTGATTTTGGAGCCTTCGTAGAAATTTTTCCAGGAAGGGAGGGGCTCGTTCATATTTCTCAATTGGCCCGGGAACGGGTTCGAAAAACCGAAGACGTGGTTAAAACTGGTGATGATATCTTAGTCAAGGTTATTGGCATTGACTCTTTTGGAAAGGTATCTCTCAGTCATAAAGATACATTAGCTGAATCTCCTGGTCTCTCAAAAGACGTCCAGCACTCCAGAGAAAAACCTCGCATTCACTTGAAAAAAGATAAAGAATAGAGAGATTGAGTAAATAGGTATGCTTTCAAAAAAAAACAAGATTCTCATTGACACTTTTATAGTTATTTTTGGAGCGTATGCTTTGCTTGCTCTACTTTCCTATGATGTAGGCATCCTTGGTGAATACATTCAAACAATTTTTCTTTCTGTATTCGGTATCGGTGCCTATATCATTCCGTTTTATCTTTTTTACCTCAGCATAGAAATCTTTGCCTTTGAACATCCCGGTCGATTTCGTTCCTGGAGTCGAATCGCCGGGATAACTCTCTGGTTTATCATTTTTCTTACAATCAGCCAATGGCAAGCCGAACAGAATAACTTTACCTTGCCATCAGGTGAATTCGGTGGTTGGCTTGGAAAAGTTCTTTTTTCTTTTCTTATTTATTATTTAGGCTCATCCGGCCTTTTTCTTGTTCTTCTTTGTCTTTCCTTTTTTAGTACCTTCATAATTGGTGAGGGACGCTGGATACGAGCTCTTTTTTTAGTCATCAAGAGAGGGTTAGGTTTCTCTCATCGACCAAAACACATTCAGTATTTAGAAGAGGTTAAAGCTCTTCCCCCCAAAAAAGAAGCTCAAGGCAGTCTTTTCAAATCGAAACCTCAACCAAAAACTGCTCTAATTTTGGAATCGAAACCAAGGACTAAAGATTCTCATTTATCGAAAACAAATCAACTTGAGGATGATGTTTTTAAAATAGAAGAATTGGATATTGAACCGCCAGCCGAACCATTGCCTCAAATTGTCAGCACCCCTCCAGTACCAGAAAAAACTGGAGGAACAGTTTCTAAAATGAAAAGAAAGAAAGGGAAGGAATGGATACGACCCTCGATGGATATTTTAAATGAATATCCCAATCGGAGCGATCGGGTTTCTCGAGAAGAAATTACTCTTGGAATAAAAAAATTAGAACAAACCTTCATTGAATTTAACGTACCGGGAAAAGTGGTTAATGTCCGGATTGGACCAACTATAACTCGGTATGAATTTCAACCGGCTCCTGGGATAAAAGTGAATAAGATTGTTGCACTTTCGAATGATATTGCCTTGGCTTTTGCTGCTGCAGCAGTTCGAATCGAAGCTCCTATACCTGGCCGCTCGGCGGTTGGTATTGAAATTCCGAATGAAAGCAAAGAAATCGTATCAATGAAAGAACTTTTAGAAACCACTCATTTTTTAAAAGACGCTTCGCCGCTTTCTATAGTTGTTGGGAAAGATGTCATTGGAAGACCATTAATTTGTGATCTTCGTGACATGCCTCATCTTTTAATCGCGGGAGCAACAGGTTCTGGAAAAAGTGTGTGTATCAATGTGATCCTTGCCAGCCTCCTTTATAAAGCTGATCCAAACCAAGTTCGAATTGCAATGGTTGACCCGAAAAGAGTAGAATTATCGATTTACGCCGATCTTCCTCATCTTTGTGTTCCAGTCATATCTGATGTAAGATGGGTGGTTAAGTTTTTAAAGTGGCTATGTCGTGAGATGGATACCCGATATAAAATGCTTTCTGATCTCTCCACTCGAAACATTGAAGAATATAATAAAACAGTTGAAGAATACGAACGATTGCCTTACGTTGTAGTGATTATCGATGAATTAGCTGATTTAATGATGACCGCTCCCTCTGATGTCGAATCCTATATTTGTCGTTTAGCCCAAATGGCTCGAGCTGTTGGTATCCATTTGGTCGTTGCAACCCAGCGACCTTCTGTAGATGTCATTACTGGGCTCATTAAAGCGAATTTTCCTTCAAGAATTTCTTTCGCCGTCTCTTCACAAGCCGACTCAAAAACAATACTTGATGGTCCGGGTGCCGAGAAGCTCTTGGGGAATGGAGACATGTTATTTTCTCCTGTAGGAGTCAATAAATCCATTCGAGGCCAAGGAGCGTATATCAGTACTTCTGAAACGAAAAAAATTGTTGAGCATTGGTTAAACCAAAGTGGAGAAATTTACTATTCAATGGACTTTGTTCTAAAAGAAGAGGTTGTCGAAACATCTGATGATGACGAAGAACTCTATCGAGAAGCAGTTACAGTAGTTATAGAAAATGGCAAAGCTTCAACCTCACTTTTACAAAGGCGTCTCCGAATTGGTTTCAACCGTGCTGCCCGATTAATTGAACGAATGGAAAGTGAAGGTTTGGTAGGTCCTTATGAAGGAAGCAAACCCAGAAAAGTTATCGCCAATAGAGGGGACGATATGATATGAGCGAGGAAAAAATACTGGGAATCGGGAATCTTTTAAAAAGAAAACGGGAAGAGCTGGGGCTATCTTTAGAAGATATTGAACAACAAACCTTTATCAATAAGCGATATCTAAAAGCAATTGAAGAAGAGCAGTGGGAAAATCTTCCTGGGTATTCGCATGCTTTAGGATATGTTAAAAATTATGGAAGAGTGCTTCACTTAGACCAAGAAACCTTAAAGAGTAGCTTTCAGCAAAGCTACCCAGATTTTCCGAAAAAAGAGATTTCTCCTCAACGGAAATATCGCGAATTGACTCCAGACAAAGCGAATCTTTTTAAAAAAATTCTCCTTTTCCTGATTATTGCTGCGGCAATTTTAACTTCACTCTACTTATCGATCGAATTCAGGAAAAATGGTGACGACTTTAAGAGCATGATCTCGACTTTAGAAGTAACGAATCAGCCAGAATTAACCACTCCCTCAGTCAATACCAGCCCTGAACCAACACCGGTCTTGGTTCAAATTGCTACGCCAACCCCAACCCCAGAATTTTTATTACAGGTCAATTTATTAGCCGAAGAGGTTGCTTGGCTTCAAGTCACAACGAACGATAATCAGAAAGTGTTCTCAGGTGTTTTGGTTCCCCGGAAGGAATATCGATTCCTGAGTAATTCATCTTTGATCATGTCATTTCTAAATGGATCAAAAGTACGAGTCACCCTGAATGGAACTGAATCTGGTTTTCTGGCTGAAAACGATCAACGAGCAGAAAGAACCTTCCATCCATGAAAAGTGTATCTTTCATTTCACTCGGGTGTGACAAAAACCTGGTGGATTCTGAAGTGGTAATAGGAAAGTTGCTTTCTTCCAAATACACCAAGATAACCACTCCAGAAACAGCTGATTTGATAGTAATCAATACCTGCTGTTTTATTGACGAGGCAATCCAAGAAACTGAATCCTGGATTAACCGACTGGTTCAGATAAAAAGAGAGGATTCCAATAAGACCCTCATGGTTATAGGCTGTTATCCGCAGCGGTATGGAAAGCAATTAAGTTCGAAATATCCTGAGGTTGATTATTGGATTGGAGTCAACGACTTTCCCTTTATCAATGAAATTCTGACCCAAAAGAATAGAAATCGGGTATTTATTGATAATCCTCCCTATCTCTATAATGAGAAGACCGAACGATTCCTTTCAACTCCATCTCATTATGCCTATTTAAAAATTACCGAAGGGTGTAACCATCAATGCAGCTACTGTGTTATTCCATCTATTCGTGGTAAACAGAGAAGTCGTCAAATCGAATCAGTTCAAAAAGAGGCTCTCCAATTAATTGATCAAGGCGTGAAAGAAATTATTCTAATTGGCCAAGATATTGGACATTTTGGTTTGGATTGGTCTGGAAAAAAAGAACTTGCTCATCTCCTAAAAAGGTTGGATCATTCACTCCCAAATGGAATTTGGATTCGTCTTCTGTATCTTTCTCCCGAAAGCATGAATCAACAATTGATTGAAACCATTGCAACTTCTGAGAAAATATGCAAATATTTAGACGTTCCTCTTCAGCACACTCATCCTTTTATACTGCAAAAAATGAATCGACCATCAAATATTGATAAAACTTTTAAAATATTAAACACTCTTCGCAAGACTATACCTGGTTTATTTCTTCGTACAACTCTGATAGTTGGTTTCCCTGGAGAAACTGACGCTATTTTTAACCAAATGGTATCAACAATAAAATCCTTTCGATTTGAACGCTTAGGGTGTTTTGTCTATTCTCCACAATCTGGTACACCAGCTTCACAACTCCCTCATCAAGTTGAAGACGAAATTAAACAAAATCGGTATCATCAGATAATGAAAATCCAGAAAAAAATAGCTCATGACTTTCATCGCTCTTTAATCGGAAAGACTTTGGAGGTCATTTTGGATCAAGGCCCTCTCTCTCAGAAACCAAGAACTTTTTTAGGTCGCACGTACGGAGATGCTCCTGATGTCGATGGTCAAATTAAGGTAATAGTTCATAAGAATTCAAAAACGGTACAACCGGGTGATATTTTAAAAGTAACTATCAACAAAAGTTCAACCTATGATCTGGAGGGAATATATTCATGAAATCAGCAATTCTCTGTATTGGAACCGAAATAACGACTGGACTAGTGAGAGACTTAAACGCCTATTTTTTAGCTTTTCACCTTACATCGGTGGGCCTTTTCCCTAAGTTTATTCTGTTTGTGCCTGATCATAAAGAAACCATTGGTAGAGCCTTACAGTTTTTATTTGAGGACGGTGAAATTCAATCTTTATTTATAACCGGCGGCTTAGGTCCAACCCAAGACGACCTAACTCGAGAAATAGTAGCTGAAGTTTTGGGAAAAAAGTTATGTTTTATCCCTGAACAATGGGAAAAAATAGTTCGTTTTTATCAAAAAATTCGCCATACTCAACCACCCGAAAACAATCGGAAGCAGGCTTTTATACCAGAAGGGTCTATTCTCTTAGAAAATCCTCTGGGGACCGCCCCTGGATTTATTTCTGATTTTCAAAATAAAAAAATATTTGTCATACCTGGAGTGCCAAAAGAAACAGAATATTTTTGGCCAATCTTAAAAACCCACCTTCCTCCTAACGATAACCAATTTTACCGAAGTGAGATGGTAAAAATTTGTGGAGTAGGGGAGTCTCAATTTGAAAATGAACTCCAGCCTTTTTTATCTTCTTTACCCGATACCCTGCAAACCGCTTATCTTCCTTATTTTGGAGAAGTATGGTTTTATCTTTATTCTTATCAAAAAAATCCTCAAGTTATTCAATATACCGAAAATGTTATAAAAAAAATCAAGGAAGTGTGGAAACCATATCTTTTTTCTCAGTGGGGGAATACCTTAGAACAAGCCTGTGGTGCCCTGCTCATGGAAAAACATTTAACCATAGCGACTGCAGAATCTTGTAGTGGGGGATTATTAAGCCATCGCCTAACCAATGTTCCTGGCAGTTCATCCTATTTTTATCGTGGATATGTCGTGTATAGCAACCAAGCTAAAATTGATACTATTGGAATCCCTTCTTCATTACTTTCTCAGCATGGAGCAGTGTCGGAAGAAGTTGCTCAAGCTTTAGCAGAAGGAGTAAGAGTAAAATCCGGTACCGATATTGGTATTGGAATTACTGGCATCGCTGGTCCTTCAGGTGGTTCAGAACAAAAACCGGTGGGATTAGTTTACATTGGAATATCTCATTCTCAACATACTCAAGTGAAGAAATATTTATTTTCTGGTGATCGAGAAGTTATTAAAATCTTTTCGACTCAAAGCGCACTCACTCAATTGTTTTTGGAGCTACAGAGGGGAATTCACAATGAACGATAGTCCCATTCGCTGTTTTGTTGCGTTTGACCTTCCTTCAGAAGCAAAAACCTTCATTCTCTCAATAATTAAAAAAAACCAGGTTCGTCTACCCCAAGCTCGATGGGTTCCACCTGATCAGATTCATATCACCCTCCAGTTTTTTCCTGCTTTATTTCCTCCTCAAGTTCATCAAATAAAAATGTTCATTCAAAACTTCTTTCCGGAGGTCGCGAGCTTTCAGTCAACTCTCACCGAAATCGGTGTCTTTTCTTCCTGGAATCGAGTTCGGGTCGTCTGGCTGGGATTTGATTATCAAGCAAGCGAAATAATGAAAAAGGCAGCGCAAATTTTAAACGAAGAGTGTCTAAAACAAGGAATAACCGTCGATCTAACTCGCCCATTTTCTCCCCATCTTACTTTAGCACGGTTTAAAAATCCAGTTTCCATATTTCCTCAACAATTATACCAACCGCCATGTTATACTACTTTTATTCAGCAGGTATCATTTTACCAAAGCACCTTAACACCTCGGGGACCGATTTATACCCCTTTAATTACTACACCGCTGAAAGAGGTGAAATAATTGACAGATAAAGAAGAAATGGTAAAACAAGCCATTAATATGATTGAAAAGAAATACGGAAAAGGCGCAATCATGTTGTTAAGCCAAGAAACTATGGCAACCGATATTGAGATCATAAAAACCGGCTCAGTTCTCCTTAACATGGCATTAGGAGTTGGCGGTATCCCTCGAGGTCGTGTAGTGGAAATATATGGGCCGGAAGCCTCTGGAAAAACCACCATTGCCCTTCATATTATTGCTGAAGCACAAAAAAAGGGTGGTATAGCTGCATTTATTGATGCAGAGCATGCTCTTGATCCCATCTATGCAGGAAAAATTGGAGTTCAGGTAGATAAACTCTTAATCTCTCAACCAAGCACTGCCGAAGAAGCTCTGGATATTGTCGATACTTTAGTTAGGAGTGGAGAAGTGGACGCCGTTGTTTTGGATTCAGTAGCTGCCTTAGTTCCTCGCGCTGAACTGGAAGGCACTATTGGAGAACAAATTGTTGGACTCCAAGCACGGCTCATGTCTCAGGCGTTACGAAAGTTAACCGGATTCATTAGTAAAACGAGAACGGTTGCCATCTTTGTTAATCAACTTCGAGAAACCATTGGGAATATTTATGGGCCAACCGAAACCACCCCCGGAGGTCGAGCTTTAAAATTTTATGCCAGTGTCCGAATCGATGTCCGAAAAAGAGACTTTATACGTATTACCGATAATGAAATTATTGGAACTAAAACTCGAGTCAAAGTCGTTAAAAATAAAGTGGCTTCTCCCTTTAAAGAAGTAGAAATCGAATTAATTTACGGGGAGGGAATATCGAAGGAAGGAGAAGTCCTCACTCTTGGAGAAAATACTGACCTGGTAAAACGAGCTGGAAGTTGGTTTTCGTTTAATGATAATCGCTTAGGGCAAGGTCGGGAAAATACTCGCGCTTTCTTGAAAGAAAACCCCGATGTAGCCAACCAAATTCTAATCGCGGCTTTAGAAAAAATGAACGTTAATCCGAATTTGGTTATGAATTAATCGAATCATGAGTAAGCTACCCATTGAAGAACGAATTGTTCGATTGATTAGTAAAGCTTGGTATACGAAAAAAAGACTCCGAGAAAAACTCATATTAGATGGATACCCAGAAAACGAGGTCGAGGAATCCCTCCAAGCTTTTGAACAAGATGGATATATTGATGATGAATTTTTTATGAAAACCTATTTGGAAGGAAAAAGAAATAGCAATCCACGTGTTTTCTGGGCATATAAAACTGAATTGGAACGATTGGGTATCGAAAAAGATTTACTTGAACAATTTCGATCTATTTATTTTCCTCCTTCCGAAGAAGTCAAAGATGGAATCGAACTCATCCGGAAATGGTTTCAACAAGGTGAAACCAGTCGGGATCGAATTATCCAACGTCTATCACGAAAGGGATTTAGTTACGATATTGCCGAATGGTCATGGAACCAATTCCAAGCCAATCGGGAAGAAGAGTTATCTTGACTTGATCTTTGCCCATCGGTAAAATATTCTCTATGCAGTTTTTTAACATAGCTTTTAATCAATACCAAAATTTATTTTATTGGTAAGAAGGAAAATCCGAAAATTCTTCGAACATCGAATAGAATCAGTCAATACCCATCAGGCTTTTTATACGTACTTTGAAAATTGAATAAGGGGTGATCGCACAAATGTT
>JAAYUP010000247.1 GCA_012517635.1 Candidatus Atribacter alterifermentans | reverse complement strand
TTAGGGGGGTGTGCCTTTCATCGGTCATCCTGAGCGGTGCTTTTCCGCGTGAGGATCTCATCTTTTTATATTTAATTTTGGAAAAGGTTTAAAAGGATGAGATTCTCACGTCGTCCGGTCAAAGACACCGGACTCCTCAGAATGACAAGCTGGGTGGCAGAGATTGCCACGTCACTCCGTTCCTCGCAATGACGGAGTGAGATAGCTATTTTCATCCTCATCTGGTGTTGCTAAGCAGCATGAAGGTCTATTTATCAGGTTAACTCCACAGGGAAAATCGATCTTATTCCCCGGCAGTCGATAGCTTCATTCCTTCGATAAAGTATCTTTGAAGCAAAACAAAGAGAATGATGGTTGGTAAGGAAGCTGCGAAAGCTCCTGCCATCAAACTGGGAATATCAGTTCCTGAACCAGCACGAAAACCTTGTAACTGAGCTAACCCTACCATAATTGGTCTCACTTCGGTAGAGCGGGTTAAAACCATCCCGAACATGAGATCGTTCCAAACCCAGGTGAATTGAAAGAGTAAAAGTACAGCAATCGCTGGTTTAGAAAGAGGCATAAAAATTTTCCAATAAGCTTTTAAATTACCGCAACCATCTAGTTTGGCGGCTTCCAAGACCTCTCCGGGAAGAGTGAGAAAATAATTACGAAATATAAAGGTACAAAAGGGAATGCAAATAGCGATGTAAAAGAGGATCATCCCCAGGAAAGTGTCGTATAAACCCCAAGACATATACATTTTAAACAAAGGGATGAGATACATTTGAAAAGGAAAAATGGTTCCGCTCCAAATCAGAAAAAACCAGCTGAAAGAATTTTTAATATTCAAGCGAGAAATACTATAAGCTGCAAGAGAAGAAATAAAGATTGCTCCGGCAGCACCAATTAACCCATAAAGCAGGCTGTTGATGAAATACCGTCCCAATTTTGCCTGGTTCCAGGCTTTCACTAAATTAGACCAAAAAGCATTTTGACTGGGAAATTCCCAGAATTTTTGCACACCAAACTCTTGATTGCTTTTTAAAGATACTAAAACCGTTGGCCAAATTGGAAGAATCCAGAGAAAGCAGAGGATAAACATTATTCCGTATATAAAGATCTTTTTCCAGTTCATTTTCTATTCCTTTCAATATCGTAATTCATGGCGGGTAACTTCACGAATGTAAATCCAGGAAATAAACAGGACAATTACTGAAAGAAAAATTGCGATTGAAGCCCCGTATCCCATGTGAAAGAGAACAAATGATTCTCGAAACATTGAAACGGCTAAGGTTTCAGAAGATCGATAAGGTCCTCCACCAGTCATGACATAAATAATATCAAAGATATTAAAAGAATTGATTAAGCTCATCGAAACGACTACTGTGGTTATTGGTTTTAGCATGGGAAAAACCACATGACGGAAGGTTTGCCATTCGGTAGCTCCATCAAGCTTGACAGCCTCAACTGGGTCAACGGGAATTGCTTGAAGACCAATTAAGAAGATGACCATATTTGTTCCGACTGTTTTCCAGGTCCAGGAGATAATCATGGAATACGTGTTGAGAGGAACCTCGGACATCCACGACCTACCTGATAATCCTAAAGCAGTCAAAGCGGTGTTTAAGACTCCTAAGTCAGGTGAAAACATCCATAACCAAATGAGTCCGGTTGTGACTGCGGATATAGTCAATGGGATATAAAAAACTGACTTAAAAAGCGAAGCAAATCTCACCCGGTTGACAAAATAGGCAATTAATAATCCAAGCAACACCGAAAGGGCTAAAGTAAAAATTACCCATATAATAGTATTTTTTAAGGAAGCAATAAAAACAGTATCTTGAATGAAACGGAAATAATTACTAAGACCAATAAATTTGGGTGCACTGAGCCCATCCCATTTTGTAAGACTCACCACTACTGTATAGCCAGCTGGAATTAACAAAAAAAGAACCACCATTACAACAGCTGGAACTAGGAAAAAATAGGCACTGATTTTTTCACTAACCAAACCCAACACCTCTTTTGATGGAGAGGGAGGCTTCAAGCAAGCCTCCCTCTCTGATTACCTTTTACTGACCACTCCAATAGGTGTCAGCAATTTTGTCGAGATCGGCTAAAATTTGATCCATTTTAGATGGATCCAAAATAAACTCCGCAAATTTATCTACTGCTTCCTCACAGATATCGGTTGGAGTTGCTTCCCAGAAACGGTTTACTAAACGGTATTGTTTTTCTGAAATTTGTTTGACTATGTTTTGCATTGGGACCGAAAGAAAATCTGTGGACGATTTTTTATTTGATGGTACGAATCCCAGTAATTTGCACCACTGATATTGAGTTTCTGGCTTCATCCACCACTCGGCAATTTTCAAAGCGTCTTCTTTTTTCGGAGCGTTTTTACCCAGCAACAAAGGAGCGGCTTCGTAAATGATAACATTCCCTACTTGAGGATCTATGGATGGAAGGATAAAAGCTCCAACATCCTTTCCTACGTTAAGTCCGGCTGCCATCAATTGACCTTCATACCAATTCCCGATTAAAATCATTCCAGCTTTTCCCTGAGCAAGTAACCGGGGAAAATCTCCAAAAATATCAGTACTTGGGTCGGAGAAATAACCTTTATCGATCATTTCTTTCCAAAGAGTAAAAACCTTTTTGGACGGTTCGTCGGTGTATTTGGCTTTTCCAATCATCAGTGCTTCATAAAAATCCGGATTGGTTCTGATCATCAGGTCTTCAAAATAAATAAAGGTGGGCCATCTTCCCTGTACGGTACTTCCCAAGGGAATAATATCATTTTCTTTTAAGGTATCACAAATGGTGATAAACTCATCCCAAGTCTGAGGTTCTTTCAATCCTAATTTTTCAAAAACGGGGATACTGTAGTAAACTACCCAGTAAGCTAAATTGGTTGGTACCCCAAAAACCTTTCCATCCGATTCAAAAGCTTTACGGAAAGCTGGATCGTATTCATCCTTATGGTTATCCCAGAGTGCAGTCACATCTTCTAATAAATCAGCGTCGATTAGTGGTTTCATCCGAAAGTCCGACCACCAGGTAAATAGCTCTGGTGCTTTATTGGTTGGCAGAGCTGTTCTTGCTGCCGACATAAAAACGTCGGTTGCAGGAAAGGGGGTAGGGACAAAGGTTATTCCTATTTCGTTTTGGGCAATTTGGGCCATTTCGGTAAATGGAGTTTGCCAATCAGGAGCGCCTCCTTTATCGTGCATTAAAACAATATCTTGTGCCAAAGCCCAAGAAGAGAATGTCATTAAAATACATAAACTTATGAGAATTAAAGCCTTTTTCATTTATTCAACCTCCTTCATTTGGAATTCATTTAATAACTAACAAAACCATTTCTAAAAATTCTTTGTATTTTCACCTCCTTGGTTGTTCATTATTAATACAAGGAAAAAATATCTCTAAATCATTATAACTCAACTCTCTTTTCATGATAATTATTAAAAAAAATCCACTAATATGTTTAATATTAGCAAATAGAAATTGTGAAGGCTATCAATTTTTTAATGGGAAATCAATAAAAATGTTTTAAAAATTGTTCTATCCTATCCTGAAAATACCATCGAATAAATTCCCCCATTGAGGGGGGTTAGGGGGGTGTGCCTTTCATCGGTCATCCTGAGCCCTCGTTTTTTGAGAGCGTGAGGGTCCCATCTTTTCGATTCTTTTTTCATAAAAATTTGAAAGGATGAGATTCTCACGTCGCCAAATACGCTCCTCAGAATGACGGAGTGAGATAGCTATTTTCATCCTCATCTGGTGCTGCAAAAGCACCATGACCGTCTATCCTGAAAACCCACGAGCATGATAAATCAAGCCCCTACCAAAGAATATAAAATTATAGGGACGCAATGTATTTCACCCGATATTCATATAATGTAGCAATGTAGCGACATACCATGGCATGTCGAATCTGTGCTTTCGCCCTCATCAGGTGTCATAAAATGACATAAGGGTATATTATATGGTATGAAATTAGTTATAATAAGGAAATCATTTTTAAAGGAGGTGGATTATGAGAGGGAAATTTAAGTTTCAAGACGATTATATTTACAAAATGCCAGTTCATTTTGGAGGTTCGCCCTTTTACCCAATAAAAGCAGTATATGGAGATATGTTGGGTATATCCATCCAATATGAAACCGACCAAGAAGCACTTCTGCAATACATACCCGAAGATTTTGAACTGCGAGAACCGATAGTGAGCGTTCAGTATACCAACTGTCGAGATGTGGTTTGGATGTCGGGAGGCGAATATCGGCTGATACAAGTTACTGC
>JAAYUP010000246.1 GCA_012517635.1 Candidatus Atribacter alterifermentans | reverse complement strand
TACCATGGTTTTTGGAACATCGGAAAGAACCGCCAATCCCCCGCTCATATCACCATAAAGAGTACAATACCCGGTTGCCATCTCACTTTTATTTCCGGTCGATAATAAAAGATAGCCGTATTTATTCGAGAAAGCCATGAGAATATTTCCCCGTATCCGTGCTTGCAAATTTTCTTCGGTGGTATCTTTTTTGGTTCCGGAAAAACTTTTAGAAAGTGTACTAAGGTAAGAAAAATAAATCGATGAAATTGGAATGACTTCAAAAGAAATACCAAGATTTTGACTTAATCTTTGGGAATCTTCAACGCTTCCTGCTGAAGAATAGGGTGATGGCATTGAAATCCCTAAAACATTGCTCGGTCCTATCGCACGAGTTGCAATAACCGCTGTTAGAGCTGAATCGATGCCACCTGATAAACCAACAACGGCTTTTTTAAAACCACACTTCCTCATGTAATCGTGGACGCCAAGAACTAAAGCATCAAAAACCGACTCAATTGAATCTTGGAAGCGATCCTCTTTTAGGGGTGATTTGTTTGCGAAGTCAACAATTCCAGCCCATTCCTGAAAACCTGGCGCTTTCTCGATAAGGTTTCCTTGATTATTACAAACCAGGCTTTTTCCATCAAATATCAAATCGTCATTTCCTCCAACCTGATTAACATAAACAAAGGGTAAACGGAAACGCTTTGAATGATTATGAATCAACCGATAGCGAACCACTTCTTTATCGATTTGAAATGGAGAGGCAGAAATATTAAAAAGACAGGTCGCCCCTTTTTCAGCCAAAACTTGAATAGGGTCGAGTTGATACCTCCGGCCTTTCGGCCAAAATTCTGGATCATTCCAAGCATCTTCACAAATGCTGATTCCTAAAAACTCGTCCTTGAAAGACACCAATTTTAATTGTCGAGCGGGGTCAAAATATCTGGTTTCATCAAAAACATCGTAAGTTGGCAAAAGAGTTTTGTTTTGTTGATGAATGACTTTTCCCTGATAAACCAGTAGGGCTGAATTAACCAATCCTCTTCCTTGATCTTCATTGGTTGGAAGGGGTAATCCGAATAACATGCCCGAGTTGGAGAAATTCGATGTCAGCACAATAAGTTCTTCTTTGGCTTTTTGGATTTGTTCGATAAACCACCAGCGTTCCAGAAGGTCTTTGGGAGGATATCCAACTAAACACAATTCAGGAAACACAATTAAATCGGGATTTTGAGGAAGAAGCTTGTGATAGAAATGCTTTATTTTATGAACATTGCCCTCAATGTCACCCACTTTTGGATTCATCTGCGCAATTCCAACCTTTAAGATACCCAACCCTCCCTTAACGACCCCTCTCGCACTCAAGGCAAAGCACGAGAGGGGATAACTTGTTCTTTTCTTTAAACCCAGCCTCTTAATTTCATCGCTTCAACTACTCTTTCAACGGCTACGATGTAAGCCGCTTGACGCATGTTGATAGAATATTTTCTGGAAGTAAGATGAACCGCATGATAAGCACTGGTCATCTTCTTGTTTAAACAATCGTAAACTCGGTCTTCATCCCAGTAATACATATAGAAATTTTGAACCATTTCCAAGTAGGAAACTGTTACTCCACCAGCATTGCAGAGAAAATCTGGAATAACATGAATTCCGTTTTCGAATAAAATATCATCAGCCTCAGGAGTTGTCGGCCCATTTGCCAGTTCGGCTACAATTCGAGCTTTGATCGTTCCTGCATTTTTTTCGGTGATTACATTTTCAAGGGCTGCTGGAATAAGAATATCGACATCTAAAGAAAGGATTTCTACGTTAGAGATGGTATCACATTGAGGAAAACCTCTTACTGAACACGTTTTTTCTTTAAACTCTAAAACGGCCTCGGGAACCAAACCTTCAGGGTTATAGATTCCACCCTGACTATCACTGAGTGCTACCACTTTTGAACCGAACATTTCCTTTACCAGTTTTGCAGCGTAAAAACCAGCATTCCCATATCCTTGGATGGCAACCGTCGCCTGGCTCAGGTCAATGCCACATACTTCGGCGGCTTCTCGCAAAGCGTACATACCACCTCGGGCTGTAGCATCACTTCTCCCCACTGTTCCGCCAACCGCCAGTGGTTTTCCAGTGATGACCCCAAATTGGTTCTTCCCAGAGCATTTGGAATATTCATCCATCATCCAGGCCATAATTTGCGGATTCGTATACACATCCGGTGCTGGAATGTCTTTATCCGGTCCGATAAACTGCCATAATGCTTGTATATATCCTCGGCTCAACCTTTCTAATTCGCCGGTTGACATATTTTTTGGATCACAAATGACTCCACCCTTTCCTCCGCCCAAGGGAATATCAACAACTGCACATTTCCAAGTCATCCAGGCAGACAAGGCTCGAACGGTATCAATGGTCTCTAAGGGATGAAACCGAATTCCACCTTTGGTTGGTCCTTTGGCATCGTTATATTGAACTCGAAACCCCTGAAATACTTTTAGAGAACCATCATCCATTCGTACTGGAATAGTAACATGTATTTCACGCTTTGGCATTCGTAGAATAGCATGAATAGCAGGATCAAGGTGAATAATCTCAGCACACTTATCAAGTTGAGCTTGTGCTATTGCAAAGGGGTTGGTATTAGACACGTAACACTCCTCCTCATCGAGACAAGAAAATATCAGATCGAGAAATATTCTCTCTCCATCGAGAACAAACGTTCCTCTTCATTGAGGTCGTTGTCATTTTCTCCTCGTCGTTGAGGAAGGTGGACATTCACCTTTTAAAATGACATAAATAATTTTGAGTAATTTAATTTACCACAGGATGAAAAAATTAAAAAGAGGGAAAAGGCTATTTTTAAAAAATTTTTGAAATATCAAACAGAATCACGTGAAAAAGCAGTCTTTATTTTTTATGTTGATGACGATGATGAAGGTCAGGGAGATGCTGGTGATCGTGCACTATTTCTTCATGATCATGAAGATGGGAATGAACGAAATCCTTTTTTTGAAAAGATTCCGGATGAAAATGGGTATGATGGCCATCCTTGTGAGAATGGCGATGGTCATGAGAAAAGGCTTGGTGAAGATGCTGGTGGGAATGAGTTTCAGTAAGAAGAATCAGAGTGGCTACCAGTATAAGTGGAAAAGAAAAGTAAAAAACAGGTTGAGGTCGCTCTCCCAAAATGAAAAAGGAAAGAAATGAACCAGCAAAAGGGGCAATGCCATAGAGAGCCATTGTGCGAGATGAACCAAAACTGCGGAGGGAGAGAATAAAAAAAACAATACTTAAACCATAGGATACAAGACCGATAGCCATCGCTGTCAAAATCATCTGGAAGCTGGGAAATGGCATATTAAGGGAAAAGGCGAGAAAAAGAGAAAAACTTCCGGCACCACATCCCTTGATGATAACTAACAATAGAGGGTCACGAGCGCTTAAATTTCTGGTGAGGTTATTGTCCAATCCCCACAGAAAACAGGCGACTATCACTCCAAAAGCCCCAATTGAGAATCCCCATTCTTGATTTTGCTGAAGAGACAAAAGCATGGTTGCCAAAGTCACCATGGCAAGGGCTAACCATACTCTCTTTCCTATATATTCTTTGAACCAAATTCCGGCCAGTAAAGTTGTTGCAATGCCTTCAAAACTGAGCAAAAGCGAGGCTGTTGATGCTGGTGTTATCTGAATACTATAGAGAAGAATGAATGGGGCTACCATTCCTCCAGTTATGATTGCTGTAATAAGCTGAGGAACTTCTCCTCTTTGTAACGGAGCTTCAGTTTGAATAGAGAGGCTTTTTTCTTTTATCAATCGATAGCTGAGGATCCCTAATCCGCTTCCCAAATACAAAAAGCCGGAAAGAACCAAGGGTTCGATGGTGTTCAAAAGCAGCTTATTCATGGGAGTGCTGAGTCCAAAAAGCAATGCTGCCGTCAAAGCATACAAGGTAGGGATCAAAACCGTTTCATTCATATCGAATACTTCTTCTTTCCTTTCTCCTTTTAAGGCCGAACAAATACCATTTTTTACTACTCTGTCATGTTTCTATATAAGAAATACCATTTTCTTCGCACCATTGAATTGCGATTTTTTTCAATGCTTCAAATCGGAACTTGTACCAAGAATCTTGAAGGTCGAAAATATGTATTACGTCCTTAAACCGACGGAAAGCACCACTCCCTCGAATAGCAGAAAAAAGGACATTTCTGATTTTTTCATCTCTCACAGAACTACAAAACTCTTCCATGATGCTGTATTCATTGACATACCACCTATCCGGGAGCTCTATATATTTGTTCGTGTTCCAGTTATCTAATACATCTATAGCTTCATTAATAAGATCCCTCTGCCACTCGGGGTACTTTGAAAAATCAATATCACCTTCTGATTCCTCTGCAATATCAAGTTCTTCAGTACTAAGAGCAATTATTTCACCGGTTTCCGTATTAAGATAAGAACGGATTTGATCCATCTGAACATCAAGACTATCAATGATATCCTTTAATTTCACCGGTTTCATTTTCAGATTCCCACCAATCAGAATATTTTTGGTGTTCCATTCTCTATTATTAAGTTTGATGGAATGACGATGATTGTCAATTTAAAGGTCTAATGATGATACTCGCTGTTTTCTATTAGCGGTATTTGCAAAAATGAGCATAACTTATATCTTGCCTCTATTTCGTAATTTATCCAAAAAAGGAGAACAAGTCAAGTTTTCTTGGTGAGGTCTTTCATTGTTTTTAAAAACCCTACGATAAATTTATACTAACCGGAATTACAACTTTCATACAATTATAGGAGCTATCCTGTAAACTACAACAGGATAGCAGCCTACGGCGTAAAATGAAAAAAATTGTAAAAGACAAAAACTTAGAGGATAGACCACTTGAGTTTTCATCCTCATCTGGTGCTGCGAAAGCAGCATGAGGGT
>JAAYUP010000245.1 GCA_012517635.1 Candidatus Atribacter alterifermentans | reverse complement strand
TATCCATAAAATTGATTCAATCACCGTGCGGCCAGATATGAGGGCAGACACCGTAGGGGCGGACCGATGTGTCCGCCCAAAAGATAATCAAAATTCAACGGGTGAAACAAAAAAGGGCAGACACGCAGGTCTGCCCCCTACGGAAAATTGAAAAAAATGGTGAATACACCCTGGGTTCATCCATACCAACAATTGTGCAATGGTTCAAAACCATGACCACAAATGAATACATCCGTCAGGTAAAACAAAATGATTGGAAACCGTTTAACGGTAAATTATGGCAACGCAACTATTACGAACATATCATCAGGAATGAAATTGAATTAAACCAAATCCGTGAATACATTATGAATAACCCTTTAAAATGGGAATATGATCAGGAAAATAAACAATATAACTGAAGAAAATTTCACCCAAAAGGCTGGGGTCAGGTCTTGATTCTTGAATTTATGAAAAAAGCTTTGGTTTAGAAAAAGTAAGAATAAAGCGAAAGGATGAGATCCTCACAGCTTCAGAATATGAAGCCTCAGGATGACGGTTTACTTCATTATCGCTTGATTGAGGTATAATTGATGGCAATGAGTTGGGGAGCTCTACTCTCCAACTGGTGAATACCTTCCGACCGAAATACTCGGGAAACACCGTAGGGATCGGCTATCCAGCTTCAGACGCGATTGAACACTCGCTGATCAAGCAATTATTTTTCACAAGGTCAAAGCTTCATGATGACCATCGAATGGCCGGCTCCCGACAAACACCATATTGCAGAACACCATATTGCAGTAAAGAAAGACTCGGTCCTGCTTACCTACGTTATATCTTCCGAAACTTCCGAACGATCAGACCAAAATAGTAGCGAACAAAGAGAAGAGAAATAATTGAAGTGGAAAAGGGAGGGGGTTGTACCGCCCTGCGGATGTTTTGGTCCCCGCAGGACGGGTAAAGTCATTCAATTACTTCTCGAAGAGTTTGGTGAATTCTCCGTACCCTTCTTTTTCTAAATCATCTTTGGGAATAAAGCGCAAGGCGGCTGAATTGATGCAGTAACGACGTCCGGTTGGCGGAGGTCCATCATCAAAAACGTGCCCGAGGTGAGAATCGGCATACTTGCTGCGGACTTCAATTCGCACCATAAAATGGCTGCTGTCGGTGTTTTCTACGATATTTTCCGGAATCAGAGGCTGAGTAAAGCTGGGCCAGCCGGTTCCGGATTCAAACTTATCCAGAGAGCTGAAGAGCGGTTCGCCGGAAACAATATCCACATAGATGCCCTCTTTTTTATTGTCCCAGTATTCATTGTTGAACGGCATTTCGGTGGCATTTTCCTGAGTGACTTCATATTGGAGAGGAGTGAGCTCTTTTCGAAGATCTTCGGGTGATGGTTTCTGGTAGTTAATAAATTTATTTTGATTTTCAATCACGTTTTCATCATCCTTCCAGAATTTTTCTTGAAATTGATCCCGCCCGGAAAAAGAACGGTAGACTTCATAGCGATTGCTGGATTTTTTATAGTAATCTTGGTGATATTCTTCAGCCGGATAGAAAACCGAAACCGGGAGAATCTCGGTTACAATGGGATCATTGAATTTTCCCGACTTTTCTAGATCTTCTTTTGAATGCTCGGCGATGGACTTCTGTTCTTGGTTGTGGTAGAAAATGGCAGTTCGGTACTGTGAGCCTTGATCAACGAATTGACCAAAGGGGTCAGTCGGATTGATGCTTTTCCAGAAAGCATCCAGGATTTCCCGATAGGTTATTTTATCTGGATCATAAGTGACTTCCACCGCTTCATAATGCCCGGTGGTTCCCGAGCTGACTTGCTCATAAGTGGGATTTTCGGTATGACCTCCGGTATAGCCAGAGATGGCTTCGATGACGCCGTCTAATTTTTCTATGGCGCTCTCCAAACACCAGAAACAGCCGCCTGCCAGGGTGGCTTTTTCCAGCTTCGAGGGATTCTGATTTGATTCTTGTGCGAATGCATAACTTCCAAAAATAAAGGGCAAAATGATCAGTAATGCAAACGGGAGCCCTTTCATGTTGATCACCTCATTCATTATCTGCGAAACTTCTTTCAATAGTATGTAATGAATTTTTTGGCTTTTTTATTCCTTAAGAGAGACATTGGCAAAAAACGCCGAGGAGAGATTTTTTGGTTCCTTCTTTCTTTATGGGCGTAGGTTGGGATGAGGGTGAAAATACCTCTATAAAGACGTCATTGCGAAGAACACAGCGACGTGGCAATCTCATTCACCCCGTCTGTCATTCTAAGGAGTCTGGTGTCTTTTGCCGGACGACGTGAGAATCTCATCCTTTAAGATGTTTACAAAGAAATAAAAAAAGATGAGATCCTCACGCCCTCGAAAAGCGAGGGCTCAGGATGACGCCTATGGTGTCAGATGAGATCCTCACGCGGGAAAGCACCGCTCAGGATGACACAATAAAAATTTTTTCATTGACGGAAGAAGTGTAAAATTTTTTACGAAATAAGCTTTCTTCTTCTCCATTGGTCGAAGATTACCACGGAGACAATGATGATTCCGTTGATGACCCGTTGCCAGAAGGGTTCAACATTGAGAAGATTTAAGCCGTTAGCCAGCACTCCCATCAAGATGGCACCGATAAAAGTTCCAAATATGGTTCCTTGTCCGCCAAACAGATTGGTTCCTCCAATGACAACTGCAGCAATGGTTTGAAGCTCGATTCCTTCAGCCATCAAGGCATTCGCAGAGTTCATCCGTCCGGTGAGAACTAATCCGCCAATTCCGCAATAGAGACCGGATAGGCCATACACCCAAATTTTGGTCCATTCGACGTTTATGCCCGAAGCACGGGCAGCTTCCTTGTTGCCACCAACCGCATAGATGGATCGGCCGAAACTGGTTCGCATCAATATAAACCAGGTGATTCCTATCATAATGAGAGCAATGATCATCGGTGCCGGGATTTGGAAGATGTCACCCGCTCCCAACCAAACCAGTGCTGGAGGAAGATATCCTTTCAAAGCGGTTGCAGTGAAGTGAGAGGGAACCGGCAATCCATCGGTGATTAATAGAGCCACACCCCGGAAAGCACCAAGCATGCCTAAGGTACCGATGAAATCGGGGATTTTTCCTTTGGCGATTAAAATTCCATTGGTTAAACCCGCCAGCATGGCAATGACAACACCCAAAAAAGCACCAGAAAGAAAATCCCATCCCCAGTAACTCATGGCGACCGCACCAACGCTTCCTCCCAGGGCTATCAGGGGTCCTACCGAAAGGTCAATACCGGCAGAAATGATCACCATAGTTTGGGCACAGGCGGCTATTAAAACGACGGAAACCTGACGGAAAATATTAAGCACATTACTGATAGTAAGAAAATGTTGAGATGATAAGGCAAAAAAAGCGCTTAAACCAATCAAGCCGATTAAAGAACCACCCTTTAGGAGAACCAGACGTACCAGATTCCCAGGTTGGTAAGATGGTAATAAAACTCTCTCCTTTTGTTCATTCTTAATCGAATGATTCTTATCCATCATTTTTCCCTCCCATAATGAACTCCACTGGCGGCTGCTAAAATTTCTGATTTATCTAATCTCAGAGGATTATTAAAGGTGGTCACTATTTGTCCGTTTCGAAGTACCACAATCCGATCCCCCATTTCAATGGCTTCCAAAGGATCTGATGTGATATAAATGACGGTTAAACCTTCCCGGACCATCTCTTTGACAAAATTGCGGATTTCAAATTTGGCTCCCACATCGATCCCACGAGTTGGTTCGTCCATGATTAAGATTTTGGGTTCTCGTGCCAACCAACGGGCAAGGAGAACTTTTTGCTGGTTGCCACCGCTTAAATAAAGAATTTCACGGGAAATATTTGGAGGTTTTATTTGCAAAGCGTGAACGTAATGCTTGGCAACCTCATGTTCTTTTTTAACCTGGAGGACACCGTTCCGAATCATTTTTTTGAGAATCGCCAGAGTGATGTTGGCATAAACAGGTAATTCGTAAATCAGGCCAAAACGGCGGTCTTCAGGAATATAGCCGATTCCAAGCTGGATGGCGATTTTGGGATGATTGATAATAACCGGATTTCCGAATAAACGGATGGTTCCTTCTAAGGTTTCAAAACCAAAAAGTCCTCGAGCTAAGGTGGTTTTCCCCGAACCCATCAAACCAAAAATGACCAGAATTTCACCCTGATAAATATTTAAACTGATTTTTTTCTTATAAAATTTAGTTCTTACTTCTTCGAGAGATAAAGCAATGGTTTTTTCTTTTACGGGTGGAGTATGGTGGAAGTTTTCTAAGTCAATATATTTACCGGTCATATGATAAATAATGGTTTTTTCATCGAGATTGAGCTTGGTATCGGTGATTACCTTTTCACCATCTTTTAAAACCGTAATTCGATCAGAGATTTTCACTGCTTCATCAATTTTATGAGAAATAAAAATTATCGATTTTCCCTCACTTTTAATTTCCAATAAAATTTGAAAAAGCCGGTTGATTTCCTCTCCGCTCAGTGCTGAAGTCGGCTCGTCGAGGAGGAGAATTTTAACGTGGGAATGGCTGATGGCTTTTAAGATTTCAATCAACTGTTGTTCAGCGACCGAAAGAGTGCCGACAAGGGTTCGGGGGTCAACTTTCACTTGAAATCGATTGAGAAGTTGGTTGGTGGTCTCGATCATCCTTTCCCAATCGATGCTAATGCCTTTTTTGGGCCATCGGCCTAAAAAGATATTTTCAGCAACCGAAAGATAGGGAAGGAGGGATAAATCTTGATGGACCAAGGCAATCCCGGCTTGAAGAGCAAGCCGAGGGTTTTCTAAATGGAGGCTTTTATTTTCCAGTAATATTTCACCAGAATCCCGGGGAATGATGCCCACCAGAATTTTCATGAGGGTACTTTTCCCGGCACCATTTTCTCCTAAAATGGCATGAATTTCTTTAGAGTAGATATCTAAATTGATATTTTTCAGTGCTTCTACACCAGGGAATTTTTTACTGACATTTTTGATAACCAGGGTTGGGGTAGGTTCAGGATTCACCATATGGTGTACCCTCCATCAACATTCATGATGGTTCCATGAGCATAGCCAATTACTTCGGAGCTGAGGGAGAGAATGGCGGCAGCAATTTCTTCTGGTTTTCCCAACCGTTGAATCGGTCGGCTGTTTTCTAATTTTTCACGAGTAGAGAAGGGATCGCTCGCTTGTGCCAGAGATGCTTCTACCAGCGGGGTAAGAGTTGTTCCCGGACAAATGCAGTTAGTCCGAATGCCGTAAGGGATTAAATCAATGGCACAGCTTTGGGTGATTGAGATAACCGCGGCTTTGGTGAGGTTGTAAACAATCTGATTAGCGATGCCAACTAATCCCGCTTCGGAAGCAACATTGACGATTACCCCCCGTTTTTGCTTAACCATTTGCAATCCCACATGCTTGATACACCATAAGACCCCTTTAATATTGACCGAGACGATTTTCTCCCAAATTTCATCATTGAAGGATAAAGCATCTCCGTGAGCATATAATCCGGCATTGTTGATTAAGATGTCAATTCGATGATGGGATGCAATGATGGAATGAATCATCTTCTGAACTTCTTCTTCTCGAGTTATGTTAACCGCATGGAATTCAGCATACCCTGAATTGTTGTTGATTTTTTTCTCGATTTCTTTCCCTCGATTACTGTCCAGGTCGGCAATCATGACCTTGGCTCCTTCCTGGGCAAACAGTTCGGCAGTAGCCGAGCCGATTCCAGCAGCAGCTCCGGTAATAACTACAATTTTCTCTCG
>JAAYUP010000244.1 GCA_012517635.1 Candidatus Atribacter alterifermentans | reverse complement strand
TGCTACCAAGCCATAAAAGTGCATTTGTTCCCGATAAAGAGGAAATACTGACTCATCGGGTGAAGAGGTTTTATAATCAATAATATGAATTCCCTGATCATCCTTCCACAAAAGATCTCGTATCCCTGTTAGTACCAATCCTCCATTAATCTTAATTTCAAAAGGCATTTCCCGCTCAAGTTTTTGGTCACTATAATTTTTTCGCAGAGACAAACCTAGGTTACTTTGAGATAGATTTGTTAACCAAACTTTTACTTTCTCCCAATCTTGGTTGGTTTTCCAAAATGGACGTAACTCAATCGGAAGCTGCGACTTTATTTCCAGAAATCTATTCTGATGAAGGGGCAACCAAAAATCCAGACTTTGTTCATTAAAATTCCATTTGGCCAAAATCCAATGAACCATATTCCCCAAATCGGCTCCCCCTTTTTCATCGTCAGAAGGAAGCTCCCATGGTAAAGCGATCCCCTGCCGGTATCTCATCCGATAGGCATGGGGACAAAAACGATAAAAGGCATAGGCAGTGGCTGTCAGGCGCTGCAAATGAGGAAGAGGTTGTTGAGGGAGGCTTATTCCTCCATCCCTACTCTCTTCAATTGCTTTTGAAGTAGTCATAAATGAATAATTTTGGCTATCAGACAAAGATTTGATGAGGTATTGCCGAGGGTCCTCTTTTCTCTCCTTTTCAATCCAATCCCAAACCCAGCTTAACCAGGTTTTTTGTTTGGGAACAATTTCTCCTTTATTCATTGGGCAAACACCTGATAAAATCAAAGTATCTTGAGCCCGTGTACAAGCTACGTAAAATAACCGCTGTTGTTCAGAAATTTCCTCGGCTTCCTGAAGTTGCTGTTCAATAAAATAAGAAGGAAAATCAACATCACTCTCCATAAGTGGTTGACCATTCATCTCCCAATAATCCGGAAAATACCTGGTTATCGCTCCCAGTTCACGCGAAGATTGAAATTTGTTCCTTGGGCGTCGATAGGAAGCATATTCCAAACCAAAAAGGGCAACGATAGGAAATTCCAAACCCTTGGCAGAATGGATGGTCATTACTCGTATAACATCTTCCTCTTCTCCAACTGGATTGGCTTCTTCACTCTTAACTTCTTTTAAAATAGCATCTTGTAAATAGCGGGCACAACCTAACCCACTGTTTCCAATGCTAAGTTCATATTCTCGAGCTAAATCAATTGCCTTCCTGAGGTTGACTGCTACTCTCCTTCGCAAAGACCGAGGGATGACTTTTAAATGAGAGGAATCTTTTAAAAGTTCGGACAATACTGAAGCTGGACCTGCTAATTTCATCTGTTGATTCAAATTAATTAGCTTTTGGCAGAATTTTGGATATTTCTCTTCCATAGTTTTCCACAGCCAACCATTTTTTAATGATTTATCAGCATGGAACAAAATATTATGAACCTCGGCTAAATTGAATCCGGAAAA
Organism: Candidatus Atribacter alterifermentans; assembly: GCA_012517635.1. Lineage (GTDB taxonomy): Bacteria > Atribacterota > Atribacteria > Atribacterales > Atribacteraceae > Atribacter > Atribacter alterifermentans. The sequence goes on along the minus strand of JAAYUP010000244.1, from coordinate 2,051 downwards.
GGGCGAAGAAAGATAGTTAGCCAAAGCTAGGTCATCCTTGGGATCAACAACGGTTCTTAAAAAAGCTACAGCATCCAAGGTTTCTCCACGGGAAAAATAATTGACATCAGTAACGAAAATAACTGGAATATTCAATTCATCTTGAAAAATTTGCTCGAGTGGTCGATAAAAAGTACGAGTAGGGACCAAGATCACAATATCCCGGTACTGGCACAAACGGGCTTTTTTTTCTTCTTTATCCCATAACATCACCTTTCCAACCAATTGATTAACCTCATCAGCAAGGGAACGTGCTAAAAGACAACGTCTTTCTGATTCCTTTATCGGTTGATCGGTGTCTCCGAGGAAGAGAAACCGCAGATGAGGAGCCGATACCGATGTTGAGCGCTCATCCCACCAAGAGAGCTCATTGGGAACCTGGAGTGGTTCGTATTCATGAGGGATTTTTTGACTTAATCCATCTTTCCAGATAAAACGAAATAAACCGTTCATTTCGTTGACCAAAACATCCCGACTACGAAAGCTTTCATTGAGCACAATATGACTTCTACTCTCCGGATTATATTGAGTTTCTTGAATATAGCTATGGAAAATACTAAGGTCGGCATGACGAAAACGGTATATAGATTGTTTTAAATCTCCAACAACAAAGAGAGAAGCGTGGTTATTTTGGACTATGGTCCGAATCAAGGACTCCTGGAGGAGATCGGTATCTTGAAACTCATCAACCATAATAGAACTATATTGGGCAGTCAAATCGGGATACTGTTTGATTACCTCACCAGCATAGGCAATCATATCATGAAAGGTTAGTACACCTTTTTTTCTTTTAAATTCTTCCCAAATGTGCCACAAAACAGCCGTCGATTGGATGAGAAATTGACGACAACGAAAGTCTTCGGACAATTCAACATTCCCACATAAGATATCAATGAGACGAATGTACTTCTCTTTTAAATAATTTCGGTATTCAATCATTGATTGGAAAGGTCTTAAAAGTAAAAGCTGATCTTGAATCTCTAAATATACTGCACTTCTTGAGCTCTTAGCAATAGCAGTGAGAGAGTCAATTAAATCACTCATAAAATATGGAAGTTGTCTTTTGCCTGGTCGGTTATGCCACCTTAAATTAAAATCAAAAAAGGTATCAATTACTTTGCTCGATCCGTGAAAATGCATTAAAGGTAAAATATTCTCTATCCACAACGACCATTCCTTGTCCCATTCGGGCGCATACCAGGAGATGAAGCTTTCAATGATTTCTTCCCAATCCCTTTCAACACTTTCACCTTTATGCCAAAGCCATTCAGGATTTTCTCCCCGACTCCCAAAAAGATCGGAAAGACTATTGACCAATTGAACTAAACCATCAGCACCACCATGGTTTAAAAGGAGAAAAAATGGTTCTTGGTTTAATATTGATAAACGACTTTGCCATAATGGATCAGAAACGTTTTCATCAAACCAATTCCAGTCATTTCGTCTTAAAATATTTTGAAGATTATTCCAAAACCCGAACTCTTCTGGTGATGAAATAACTCGGATATTTGGATCAATATCAAAATATAAACTCGCCTTTTGAATTATCCTCATACAAAAAGAATGAATGGTGGATATGGGGGCTTCATCGAGGTTATCAATTGCTTCGGAAAGATGTTGAAAGCGACTCCGACTGGATAACCGCTTATACCAATCTTGTAGTCGTATTCGGATTCTCTCCCTCATTTCGAGGGCGGCTTTTTCGGTAAAGGTTAAAGTCAAGATTTGATTGAATTTCGCTCGCCCGGTAGTGACCAACCAGGCATAGCGGCGAGCTAAGGTTTCCGTTTTTCCGGTGCCAGCACCAGCGCTCACCACCACCAAATCTTCATCAGCCATGATTGCTTCTTGTTGAGCCGGCCGGGAATCGGCAATAAGCTCCATGAATTCTTGATGATCAGTTTTCCTCATCTTTTCCTCCACGACTTTGCATCTCGTCTCTTCGACAAAGTGATCTCCCAAAACATCCACTGCAAGATTGACTTTGATAATTTGGCTGAATAACACCACTT
>JAAYUP010000243.1 GCA_012517635.1 Candidatus Atribacter alterifermentans | reverse complement strand
TAGACCCTCATGCTGCTTTCGCAGCACCAGATGAGGATGAAAACTTAAGTGGTCTATCCTCTCAGTTTTTGTCTTTTACAATTTTTTTCATCTTACGCCGTAGGCTGCTATCCTGTTGTAGTTTACAGGATAGACCCTCATACCATATTGTGACACAATATGAGGACGAATATTCATATCTAAATCCGTCATTGTGAGGAGCGTCCTATGCGACGTGGTAATCTCATTGAGTCCTGAAGGTGTCATCCTAAAGCTTCGCTTTTCGAAGCTGTGAGGATCTTATCTTTTATTCATATTTCTTTGTCATTTTCTCGGGATATCCATTAAAGATATAAAAGCACCCTCCCCCACCGCAAAGGGAATTATTCCGACCATTAAATACTTTGCTTTTAGCACTCATCAATAGTAGCTATATACAGTTACTAATTTATGGAATGATTTGAATTTTCATATGATCTGGATCGTGATAAAAATCATGTATACCTTTTTCAAAATCTTCTAAATGATAAGTCGAAGAGATAAGATTTTTAACCTGTATTTTTCCCGAGTCAAGAAGATTGATCGAATACTGCATCGTTTTTTTCACAGCGTAGGAGCCGATGATACGAATATCTCGACGAAAGATGTCATAAGGTTCAATTTTCATCATCTCCCCTATAGGAGCAACACCAAAGACTAAAAAGGTTCCATCGGGTTCAACAAATTGCAGTTCTCTTTCCATGACTTGTGGCGATCCTGTTGCATCAGCTACAAGTCCAAACCCAAAGGGAGCAATCGCTTTTAATTTTTTTTCTCCATCTTCATTATTGAGAATCACCTCAGATGCACCCATCTTTTTAGCAAAATCGAGCTTCTTTTGACTAATGTCAACCATGACCACCTGGGAAGCACCATTCATTTTAAGCAGTGACATTAAAAGTAAACCAATTGCTCCAGCTCCAAAAATTAAAACCTTTTCTCCAGGTTTGATATCGCTTCTTCGAACTCCATAAACGACACAGGCCAGCGGTTCGGCAAGCGCTGCTTCAGAATAACTCAAATGGTCGGGAATAGGAAAAACTCCCTTTTCGGAGACGGCAACATATTCAGCAAAGGCTCCATTTTGAGTTACTCCAACCACATGACTATCCAAACAATGATTGTTTTTGTTTATTTTACAAAAATAACATTTATCACAAAATATATTGGGATCGGCAGTAACCCGATCACCTGGTTGGAACTGAGTGACTTCCTCTCCGACCTCAACCACTTCTCCTGAAAACTCGTGGCCGGCCACTAAAGGAAAATCTGAAAAATATTCACCTTTTAAAATATGAATATATGTACCACAAATTCCGGCAGCTTTCACTCGAATAAGAACTTCGTCTTTTTGAGGGACTGGTTTTTCAATATTGCAAATCACAAATTTTTCTTTGGCTTCAAATAGGCACGCTTTCATTTTTTATTTCCTCCAGTTAATATTGATACTATGGGAAGAACTCCAAATGGAATTAAAATAGCCAGCGATCCGATAAATGGGACAATATTTGACTTAAATCCAAATACCCAAGATAGGATCAATGCAAATGCCAAACCAGTGATCATGCTGGCTAAAGCACCCTGACGGTTGGCTTTTTTCCAGAAAAGACCATAAACATAAGGTGCCGCGAAACTACCCGCAGTCGCTCCCCAAGAAATCGACATTAAATTTACGATAAAGGTTACTTCAGATATAGCAATGATCAAGGATAAGAATATAAATAAGATGCATAAAATCCTCATCACCGTCACATTGTCTTTCCCATATTTTTTGGGTAAAAGGTCAATGGTGATTGCTGATGATGAAACCAAAACTAATGATGAGAGTGTTGACATTGATGCCGAAAAGACCAATAAGAGAAAGATAATAGAAAAAGCAGTCGGCATGTATTGAATTAATAAATTGGGCATAAGGAGATCAGGGTTCGCTACTCCATTTAAAGTTGGAAGTTCATTAAAAAAGAGATGGGTTAGCGCACCGGAAAAATAAGCACTAAAACTACAAACCAATGCAAAAATGGTAGTTACGATAGTAGCAGTAAATACCACTTTTTGATTTTTTATCGAGTAAAATTTCTGAACCATTTGGGGAAGTCCCCAGGGACCAAAGCTGGTTAAAACCACTAAACCAAAAAGACCTATGAATCCTGGGGGGCCAACAATACTAATCAGTTTTGGATTAATGGCACTCATTTTGGCCACTACCTGACTCATACCACCGACTTCGGGTCGGGATAACAAATATAAAACCATGTAAATCGAACCAAAAAACATGATTCCACCTTGGACTAAGGTAGTAATACTCACTGCAAAATACCCACCTAAAACCAAATAAACTCCAGTGAGAATTGCCATAATTAAGAGGGCATATATATAGGGAATACCCATGACCACATCAAATAAATAACTTAATCCCATATAGACAGAAGCAGAATATGGTACTAATAAAATAAAAATAATAACTGCCGCAAGGTATTTTAAAACCTTGCTGCCATAACGGGCTTCTAAAAATTCCGGCATAGTCCGAGCGTTGAGTTCCTCGGTTACGGAGCGGGTTTTTTTGGCTAAAACCAACCAGGCTAATAATGATCCGACCAGGGTATTTCCTGCAACAATCCATAGATCCGATAGACCATAACCCCATCCAATCCGACCAGCATATCCAATAAAAATTACCGCGCTAAAATAGGTCCCCCCATAGGCAAACGCAGAAACCCAAGGGCCCAGGGTTCGATTCGCTAAAAAAAAGTCACTCATGTTTTTTGTTCTCTTCAAACTAAAGAAACCAATTAAAATCATGACTATAATATAAATTGCTAAAGCTAAAATTTTCACTTGCGAGTCCACCCCCTTTTAATTATTATTATCTCATATGAATAACCAAAACATTGCTCAAACTTTTGCTATTTTACAGGAAAATAAAAAACAATGGCAAGATTTAACTTTGGAAAGTCTGGGGAAAAACCCATTTTTAATCTTAGTGGGATGTATTTTAAGTCTTCGAACTAAGGATCAAATGACCCGTCAAGTTGCTGAACGTTTATTTAAGACAATTCGGAGTCCGCAACAACTTCTCAGCTATTCGGAAGATGACATTGCTCAAATAATCTATCCCGTTGGTTTTTACCGCCGGAAAGCGAAGAATTTAATTGATATTTCAAGGATTCTTATTCATAAATATCAAAGCCAAGTTCCCTCCACATTGGAGGAACTATTGGAACTCCCTGGAGTTGGGCGTAAAACCGCCAATTTGGTTCTAACTGTCGGGTTTGGTAAACCTGGTATTTGTGTCGATACCCATGTGCATCGAATTGTGAATCGATGGGGATACGTAAAGACGAAAACCCCCGAACAGACTGAAATAGCCCTTCGTAACAAGCTTCCTCAAGAATTCTGGATCCCCATCAATTCATTATTGGTATTATTTGGACAAAATATTTGTCTCCCCCGGCGGCCTCATTGTGAGAAATGCCCAGTTGAAGATTTTTGTGATCAAGTCGGAGTAGAAAAGAAAGAGGTTAAAATTCAATGAATATTTACACTATTCCTTTAATAGCTATCATTCTGATTCAAATCTTATTTTATCTGTTTTTTTTCCGGAAAAAGCCGATCACAATCCAAAAATGGGTTACAATTTTTTTCTTCCCTTTTATATTGGTGATGATCATACCCTACCATCAAATCGAACGATTTCTTCTCAATAGATTAGCAGGATTCCTTCCGGTTTTATTAATTCATACAATTTTAGTTTTAATTGAGCTGGTACTTATATCTGTTAGTTTGCTATATTTATTAAAAATAATCAAAAAAAGTGGAATAGAGCTTTTCAGATATTTTTTATTGATTGGAGTTGGTTTCGGTTGCGGATATTTTTTCCGGAATGTGATTTTAATTTGGTATCATCCGCTCAGTTCCTTTTTTGGATATAGCCAGTTTTCTAATTTTATAACTGGTTTTTTTATAGCTCAGGAAATCCTTCACATTCTCATTTTTATTGTTAGCAGTGGCTTTTTAGGAATAGGTTTAATAAGGCTGCAAAAGAATCAAAAATTTGCAGGTATCCTATCGATTTTTTTTGCTTTTTGTCTTTTAGAGATAGACGCTTTGGTTCGAGTGCTTTTTCAGTATATGCCATCCTTTGCCTTTTTATCGGCTGTTTATGTGATTAGCATACTCCCCCTTCTCTTTATTTTAGGAGGTATATTCCTATGGATATCTTATCGTCACCAAGAGAAAAAAGAATAAGAGATCAAAAAAGAAAGTTCAGAGATGGTTTCGGATTCATCTGGATCATAATTTTTATATATTTGTTCCAGCCAACTGTCGAAGCAACTGAAATCTTAAAATATTCAATTGTTTCGAGAGATTTGATTTTGGGTGAGATGATCTATGAAATTGAAACCACCAATCAAGAAGTGCTTTTCCGTTCTTTTTTTACCACCAATCAAAACGAAGATCCCCAAAAAGACATAGAGCTGGTTATTAATCGGGAGAATTTAACTCCTATACTTTCCAAAAAGTGGTTAAAAATATCTGAAGGTGAAATCATAATTGAAGCTCAATATAACCAGGAAAGAGTGAATGTTATTTTAATATCCCCTTATGGCAGAAAAGAAGTATCTCTAAAAACTTCCCTTCCAACCTATGATATGGAACAGGTATTTTTTCTTCCCGGTTTGGAAAATACCGGTAATTTTCAAGAACGGCTATTTCCGGTTCTCATACCGGCATCGGGTATGATTTGGTCGGGAAAAATCATGAAGATAGATGAAGATGAAAAGTCGATTCATTTAAAATATACTTTAGCGGGAGAAATACTTTTTTTACAATACGAAAAAGCTGCTCCTTATCGACTTTTAACTATGAAAGCTCCCAATCGAGGCTATGACTTAATTTTGAAGGAATAAATATGAATATAATAAGGAGGCGCAGTTTCTCATGGTTCGCGCCTCCTTAGAAAAACTAAGGTTTTATGACTGTATCAAGAGTTAAAGGAATAATTTGTGAAGCTGTAAAAGGTGCTCTAAATTTCCACCGGTATTCAGCTCCATAATTACTTCGAATCCAGACTTCATGATCAAAATCAAGGGCAACAAACGTACTAATCCTATCAAATGGTTTTAAGTATCCAATATGAATACTGTCAACATATACTTCGCCATAGACCAGTGGATCAGCCGAATCGAAGAATATTTTGCCTATTCCAGTGGTAACTTGTACACCAAAACCTAAAAATTCACAACCAGAACCAATGATCAAAAACATCAGAAGAAGTACAATTATTATTACAGCGACTATTCTTTTTTTGGACATTCTGTTGGTGTCCTTTGTAATGTTTTAATTTTATTTTATTTAGCTGCAAAAAAATACTGATTTAAGGGAGCCAAAATACCTGTCCACTATATTGTGGTGTTATGTAGCGGCAGCAGTAACTCCCTGTGCCAAAACTATAATCAACGACTTCTACGAAGTAACTTCTTCCAAAAGTGACAGTTCAACTTAGACAATTTTTCCCGACCACACCCGCACCATCAATCTCGTCCCAATAACTATTATCTACATAGAGGCTTCCATATATCGAGGGACTATTGGTACAAATCCTGATAGTGCCAGTTGCTGTTGCTGGCGTAATTGGAACATCAACAACCACACCGCACCCAGCGATTACCAGTGTAATCATAACCGCTGTTATTAAAAACAACACTTTACCCTTTTTCATAGCTTTACCTCCTTGATTTATTTCATTTGTATCTTACCCTTTTAATTACTTACCTGTCAATGAAAACCAGCTTTTGATTTTCAATTTTTACAGTTCCTGTTGACGCCCGAATCAATCGATCCATAACGGCATGACCCAAACCACTTTGTTTCACCGGAATTGCAATAATAGCCCGATAATCCATTCTTTCTAAACTACGAAGTTGGTGAAATAAATTGGCAGCTATCTCTTTCACATCTCCATCTTGACTCAGTGGAACCATGGAGATGTCATTTACCAAAAGAGGGATAGGAGTTAACAGAGCATAATCATCTCTATCGATTTCTATTAGTTCATCAATGTTTCCTTCATAAATGTATAAGGGAGTTTTTGGTGAATAGTGTTTCTTGGTAAGACCAGGTGATAATAACTTTGACATTTTCCTTTTGGTACTAATCTTCCCTACTACATTTTCAATATCTTCAATCGGAATTCCTCCCGGTCGAAGGAGTATAGTCTCTTCTTCAGTTACAAAAACTACTGTTGATTCTACCCCAACCAGGGTAGGTCCTCCATCTAAGATGAAATCGACTGAATCTCCGAGGTCAGAAAGAACATCTTCAGCTTGAGTCGGACTTACGTGTCCAAAACGATTGGCACTGGGAGCAGCAATTGGACACTTTGAATATTGGATTAGCTTCAAAGCAATTGGATGAGAAGGTATTCTCACTGCAACAGTATCTAAGCCTGAAGTAACAATATCAGGAACGTTTTCCCTTTTGGGGAGCACGAGAGTCAAGGGACCAGGGCAAAAAGCATCAATAAGTTTTTCGGCTGGAGATGGAATAATGCGACATAAGAGTTTATAATCATCCTTCTCGGCGATATGGACGATGAGTGGATCAAAACGTGGTCTCTTTTTAGCCTCAAATATTTTAACAACTGCTTTTTCAGAAAAAGCACATCCTCCAAGACCATAAACTGTTTCAGTGGGAAAAGCGACTAAGCCATCTTGACGTATAGATTTGGCAGCTTTAATGATATTTTTTTCAGTTGGTTCAAGAATTTCGGTCAAATTGAATAACCTCCAGATATCTTTCAGATAAATTATAGAAGGAATGAACCAGAAGAACAAGGAAAAGACCAAGGGAGAAAGTTCGGATTTAGATCCAGATTTGGTGTTTTGAAATTATGCCTGGAAAAGATGCTCAGGTTTTCCCCTTACCTTCATCCTCTCACACCAGAGGAGAGGAAAGAAAACAAAAAGATGAGATCCTCACGGCTTCAAAAGAGCGAAGCCTTAAGATGACGCTTGCAGCGACAGATGAGATTCTCACGTCGCACAAAACGCATCTCAAAATGGCTGAGAAGGAAGATGAGATTGCCACGTCGCCCAACAAAAAAAACGGTTAGATTCTTCAAAATGACGGTTTTAAGAAAAGTACTGTTCTTTTTTATCAAGTATTACCAATGTGGCTTGAATGTTTAACTTAAAATTACCGATATCCACCTACGGTAAGATGTCGGATCAGGTCATCCCAATTGCTGTTTTTGGCAAATTGGAGGTTTTGATATTTCTCTACATATTGAGTATAGATAGGTAAATAAATACTTAATCCTTGAGCATTATTTAAGGTCCAGTAACTATTGTTTCCTTGGCTTCTATTGTATAAAACCACATTGGCAACCTGGTTTAATACCTGCTGAGCAGAATATTTTACGTGAGAACTCAGTACTTGAGGATGTCCTAATAATTTTAAAGCAAAATCACCCAAATCAATAAAGTCAACATCGCTAAAGCAGATCGTTTCACGGGTAATAATGTTTCGGTAAATTTCCTTAGAAGTTCTATTGTCTTGCAGTATTGCCATTGCCAAATTATTGACTTCATTGGTAAGTGAGGAAAGCAGCATGGAATTTACCGCAGATAAAGTCAGAGTTGATCCAAATGGATAATGAGAAATATAAGAATCGATCATAACTCGAGCTAAACGTTCTGAATCCATATTGGGAGAAGCAATTAAATTTTCAAGGAAATGTTGATAGTTCAATCCTTCTCCTGGAACATTGTCTTCCGATGCAACAAATATTTCGGTATGATTTCTTACTTCGTACGCCACTTCTAACATTCCCATTAAACAGGCATCCATAGCGAATAGATCAAAATAAACACCCGATTGGTTTAACGCTTGCTCAACTTCAGGAATGGTTAAGGCATCATCACCGGATGTTTCATCCCAACAAATATCTTTTTGCAGAGAACCAGGTTTTTTAAATCCGCCTCCATGATTCCATAGAATTAAAGAGTATTTCTGAGCAGGATAATTCTTGACGCAAAATCGGATAAAATCAACCAAGGTTTCTCCGGTTCCCATATTAACTTCACCAATGTCTTCAATAACTGGTGAAGTAATATTTTCTTGATCATAATCTTTGGTAATGTAGTATCTTCGGGCTCCGGCATATCCATATGAATCGTATTGAACAATAATTTTCACTTTATCAGTTGAACCTACCAATTCCATGGAATTGATATTTTGGATAGCATAGGGATCGAGGTCATTATCCCCATCTACATAAATCATAATTGTCCAAGCGGTTGAATAAGCTCCCGGTGTTGGTCGAGGAGTTGGGCTTTGCTCAGGATTGATATTGGGAGAGTTAGGTATACAAGAATTGAAAAAAATACCTATAATAAAAATAAGTATGAGTTTAGCCAACAACCATTGCTTCATTATTAATTTCCTTTCTATAGAGAAGTGATTAGGTAAAAAAGGCTAAACCCTCAATAAATAATTTAAAGGTTTAGCCTTTTTGAGCTTAGAAGTAAGTAAATATCAATATACTTGTTTGAGGAGTTTGAACAATTTCTGGATGGCTAATCCAACCATATTCATCCCTAAGTTCAACCGATACAACTCCACAAGGAACAGTTACTTGAACCATCCCATTAAAATCAAGATACTTTCCAGTAGAAATTCCATTTACCCAAACATACCCATAACAATCCCAACATTGTGAATAAATAGTAAGGCTACAAGTTTGTGGGGGAACATAAGTTGGGGCTGGTGGTTGAGATGGGGCACAACCAGCGACAATAAGTAAAGAAATTATAGCAAGAACAAAAAATATTTTACTTAAATTCCTTTTCATCTTACACCTCCTTGACTTTGAATAATAAAATAGTATTTTATTTTTCTTCTTTGGTCAACATTTTTAATGCATAAAACAAATTCTTTGTGAAAATTATGCTTTATAATTAATATATCGGTTAAAATCTACTTATCTTTAGATAAAAGAATATAAATGACATTTGTAACCTTAGCATATACAGGAGGAAAAAATGAATCCAGTTCAATCAATGTTACTTGGACTTATACAAGGTTTAACCGAATTTCTCCCAGTATCTTCCTCAGCTCATCTCATTCTTCTCCGCCCTATTCTCGGTTTTGGAGATCCGGATTTATGGTTTGACGTCCTTCTCCACGGAGGAACATTATTTGCGGTTCTATTATTTATGATTCCTCAATATCATCGTTTATGGAAAAAACCATCAATAATTTGGTATGTAATTTTGGCAACGATACCTGCCGGTATTTTTGGAACGCTTTTTGAGTCCAGCGTGGAAAGTCAAGTTAGAAATAACTATGGATTGATTGCGG
>JAAYUP010000242.1 GCA_012517635.1 Candidatus Atribacter alterifermentans | reverse complement strand
CATAAGTTTCACACCCTAACCGAAGCGCTTCTAATGGGATAGAACCACCACCGGCAAAAGGATCGAGAACTTTAGGCGGTTTTCCACCATAGGCTTTGAGGATTTCTTTTTGAGCCTGCTCAATCATGGCTGGATTATTGGAATTTTCCCATTTAGAAAATTCAATGATGAAATTTCGCTGCCGATTCCATTCTTCAATAGTTTTGGGGGCAGGGATCAAAGCAGCGTAGCTGGTGGCCCGAGAAGCAGCTAGGGGACGCCGAGCCCACCAGATGTGTAGGGTGGAAATATGACCATGACGAATATTTTTCTCCTTGGCGGAATGGACACTCACTTCTTTCACTGGAAATGATTCTTCGATAAAACGCCGGTCAAGGCTCATGATTTAAGTACTCCTTCCTTTTCCCATAATGAGTTCAGGGGAAATGATATAACGGACGGTTTCAATTTTTTCTTCAGGATGGATGGATTCTGCTGGGTTTTGAATAATATAGAGTTCAGGAATGGATGATGCCTGATACACCACATAGAGGTAATACTCACTTCCAAAGCGACGGGCTTTGAACCATTCATTTTGAGTGAGTGCTACTTCTCCTCGGTTAGCCCGGGTTTTTACTTCGATATATCGAGTTGTTCCTGATTTATCCTGAGAGCGGATATCAAATCCCAAGTTTTGAGCGGATACATCTTCAGGAGTACGGCTTGATTGCCGTTCATAATCCATAACGAAATCCATTCCAATTTTTTCGATAGCTGAATCGGAAACCATACTCTTATCTTGAGGATTTTTGGGTTTAATTCTCAATATTCCCACAAAACGAGGGGTCATAATGGAGAGGGTTTTCTCTTTCTCAATATCTTGAATGAGCTTTTTTAGATTCCGTTCATATTCTTTCTTCCGTTCAATTTTATTTCGTAAAGCCAAATCAACATTTTCTCCCCTTTCCTGGCGTCCTAAAAGGACAAGAATATCATTATCCAGCTGGTTAATAAGGATCTTTAAAGATTGAACTCCATACTTCTCCTTGATATGAGCTTGACGTAACCGCTCTTGGCGAATTTCTTCCAAGTATTTTTCCATTTCAGGATGAAGAGTATCAAGTACTCGTTTTTTATAGTCAACAATCAATTCTGATGGAATAGCTTCGCCTTGAGTTTCTTCTAAGTCCCAAATCACCGATGGAGGCAAGATAGAAATTTTGGTACCGTCAGTAAAAACGGCAAAGAGTCTTTTCCCAGCTACCTTCATCGCTCCATCATCGATTTCTCCTTCAAAGAAGAGAAGTGAACCATCAAGCCGGTTATCAGGATCGAGAAATGTCGCTCCTGTTAAAAGTGAAATAGCCAAGGTATTTTCCACCCAGCGGAGTGTTGCTTCAAACAGAGGATGTCCGAAGGAGATGAACTCAGCATCGGGATTTTTAAATGAAACCTCTTTGTCAAAGGTAGCTTTGGAATAGGCTTTTAGCATGGTTCCATATTGTTTCCGAAAATCATCGCTTTCACCACATTGACGGATTTCATAGGGAATTGAATCGATCCGGAGGAAACCATCTTTCCGTAGTTCGACCTTTCCTCCAGCTCTTTGAATAGCTTTTTTAAAAAAACTTTCGGTATATTCAGGGATCAACCGGTTTTCTTTAGCCCGAGAGGCCATCTCTTTGATTCGAGTGTAATCAATGTAGTGAGTAGCGAGACTTTCTCCCAAATTCTCTTTGATAGTCGCTATATAGTCTTCATCGACGGGTTCGTTGAAGGCCTCAAGAATTTCATCAATATTGCGTGCATTGGCGGCAGCTTCAATCAAAAGTTGAGCTAAATTTTTATCTCCAAAGATTTCACCCAAACAGTCAAAAACTTTATCACTGCCCAGCGCATTGCGGATCTCATCCAATTTATCAAATAACCGTTTAAAGACCCGTCCTTCTCGAGTGTCTTCCGAAACTAAGTTAAAAACGAAAACTTCTTTCTGCTGTCCATACCGATGGATACGTCCCATCCGTTGTTCCAACCGGTTGGGATTCCAGGGAATATCGTAGTTGATCATCAGGTGGCAAAACTGTAGGTTTATTCCTTCTCCGGCTGCTTCGGTAGCGATTAAAACCTGAGTCTCGTTTTTAAATACTTTTTCAGCTTGTACCCGTTCTTCCAATTTCATGCCGCCATGGATGGTGTTGGCAGTATAACCCCAACTGGTAATCTTTTTATACAAATAATCGAGAGTATCACGGGATTCGGTGAAGATTAGGACTTTTTTATCGGGTTCAGAGGGGAATTTCGCTCTAAGTTCAGCAAGGGTTTCTTTGAGCTCACGAATTTTAAGCTCTTGTTCTTTTTGAATAATCGATTGGGCTTTTAAGAGAAGATCATTAAGCGTGTCTATTTCTTTTTTTAATTCTTCTTTGGTTTCTGCCATACTGAGACGTTCCCATTTTTCTTCTTGTTCCCAGCGTTCTTCCTCGCTCAAATCCTCAACTGTATCATAATCATTAATCAACATATTCTCGTTGGTTGTATAGGGTTTTTCCTCTAAGAGTTCTTCTAAGCGCTTTTTTCGTCGTTCTAATGATCGTTGCAGTGCATAAGTACTGGAAGCAAGTCTTCGTTGGAGAATGACCAATGCAAAAGCGATATTTCGCCTTTTATCATTGGCTAATGCACGGTTATATTGAGTTTCGACATATTTAGATAACTGATTATAGAGTTCAGCCTCTGGGATTGATTCAGTCCCAATATGAAAGCCACGGGTAATGACTTTTCTCGGTAAAAAGAGAGGTTTCCCTTCAAAATCATTCAGGTCCTCCTTTACTCTTCGAATAAAAAGTGGATTATCGCTATAAACGATGGATTCTTGCAAGAGTTGCCGATTGGCAAAGAAACCAGGTGATAAAAGGTCAAGAAAGAGTCGGAAATTTTCAGGATCACCTTTGTGGGGAGTTGCAGTAAGAAACAGAAGGTGCTCACTAATTGCAGAGAGAGCTTCTCCCAAAAAATAGCGCTCGGTTTTTTCAATTTTATCTCCATAGCGGTAGGCACTCATTTTATGGGCTTCATCGACTATAACTAAGTCAAAAATGGTCGATTTTAATGAGAAAAGGATTTCTTCCCTTTTGGCAAAATCGATCGAGGTAATAATCTGATTCTCCCGCTGCCAGGGGTTTTCTCCATACAAAGCATCAAGTAAGTTCCGTTCTACCACAACAAAGGATTCCTCAAACCGTTCTTTGAGTTCACGTCGCCATTGGTCTTTGAGGTGTCCAGGAACGACGATAAGAATCCGATGAGCTAAATTACGGAGTTTTAATTCTTTGATAATAAGCCCAGCCATAATGGTTTTGCCAGCTCCAGGATCATCGGCGATGAGAAAACGGATCCGAGGAAGTTTCAAAACATAACCATACACTGCTTCAATCTGGTGAGGGAGAGGATCGACTTTGGAGGTATTCATCGCAAGAAGTGGATCGTAGTGGGAAGCAAATCGGTAACGCATTGCTTCTAAAGAAAGGAAAACCTTCCAGGACTCTTCAGTTAAATATTCTTCCCCACTCAATATCTTGAGCTTCTTGAATTCCTCATAAGAGAGAGTTTGGTCAATGAATCTTCGAGATGAAGTGGTAGTTCCCTGGAATAAGATGAATCGTTCATTTTTTTCGATATAAATAACCTCGACCGGCTCTGGCCATTGTGGTCCGGTAACAATTGAGCCCCGTGCAATCTCTGGCAACCATATCCCTCCTCAAGTATGAACAATACCTGATAAATCTGCCACTATATACTTTATTGTTATTTTAGCACATTAATATTTATTATATCTTTTGAAAAAAATTGAAATAAAAATATACTATTAGGAACAATATCGGCAAGTTGGGGTAAAAAATTAATAATCGTGGGGATGTTCAGGTCTTGATTCTTGAATTTTTGAGTATTGGGATTATGGAAAAGATGAAAAAGATGAGATCCTCACGGCTTTGAAAAGCGAAGCCTCAGGATGGCCCTTACAGTGATAAATGAGATTCACATGGCGTCCAACCAAAGAATGGATATGTTCTCGCAAAGAATAATCAGTTAAAAAATCAAAACCCCGGAACTCCCTTTTCTAAAGGAGAAGTCAAATTTGAAAAAAGACTACAAAATGCGGAATGAAGGTTTTAAATGGGAACATTCTAAATTTCTGAATATAATATAATAATAAGGGACAAAAAGAATACTCCCATAACTTTTTCCCCTTTTAAAAAAACTTTGTTATTTTGGGAGGAAAGCTATTATGAGGAAAATTTATAAAAAATTTTCTTCAGCAGATTTCCAATTCTTAGCTGATACTTTATATGATAGTGATCACAAGAAAAGGCACTTTCTGGATTATATTCAAAAAGATCTTCAAGCGTTGGATCATATTTTAAATCAAGAAAAACTTCTTCAACAAACTGCATTACAGGATAACCTTTTTTTACGCATCAGCCCTTATCTCTACTTCGAAATTCTTTTGCGACGTTCTTTATGCGACATTCAGAGGGAAAACTACATTCTTGAGAATGTTGGTTTTTTTAACAAAAAAATACCTGTTTTCGAGCAGCAAAAAGTACTTGATGCTCTTTCCCCAGATATGGTTAAAGATTATCTGGTGGAACTTTTAGTTTCCTTTATTCGAGTCAATAATTTCACCATTTATATTCGTCGGGGCAAAGGAATCTATTTCAAAAAAACTATTTCCGATTTCGACCTTGATCTTTTGACCGAAATAGCTAAAGAAGTTGATGAACCATATCGTTTTCTCTTTCTTCGAAGAGCTGGAGATATTGCCCTTTTCATAAGCGGTATTTTTCCTGAAAATCTTTTTGGAGGTCGAAATACTGCTATCAGCTCTTCCCGAAGCCGTATGATGTCTCGATGGGTTAATCAAGGGGAAGAACTTGAAAAAATTGGAAAAACCCTTTATCAAAAAGCCAGTGAAAGTGCCCTAGCCCGTGAATATAGTTTGGATTCGGTTTTGCAACTTTTATCCAATAATTTTCCTTTTACCAAAAAACCTCTGAATGTAATGTCTGACCGGTATTTATGTTTTCGAAAATACGATATCTTTCGGTTCTTTTCCAATTAAAACCAGGATCTTCTCCTATAAAGGGAGAAGGGGGAAAGGTCAAGGACGAGAAAGCACAAATAATTTAGAAGCAGAGGCTATTCAAACCGACTTTCATTCTGATTTGGCAAAAGGAAAGAAGAATGAGGATAGACGGTCATGCTGCTTTCGTGGCAGCAGATGAAGATGAAAATGCCTTCCCCCTTTCAAAAAGGGGGTTAGGGGGATTTGAGTTTATTCCTGTTCCGTCATTGCGAGGAACGGAGTGACGTGGCACTCTCATTGAGAAATTTTTTTAAAAAATAGTGAAAAGATGAGATCCTCACGGCTTCATAACGCGAAGCTTCAGGATGACAGATGAAAGGCACACCCCCCTAACTCCCCTCAATGGGGGAATTCATTTAATGATATAGATGCTATAGTTATTTATTCTCTTTTATCCGAAGGACTTTGGCGCCACGAATTTTTCCATCTTTGAGTTCCATAAGCGCTCGATTGGCTTCCTCAAGTGAAAATAGTTGCACTTCCGGTCGAATAGATGCTTCAGCTGCTAATTGTAAAAACTCCTGAACATTAGCACGGGTGACATTCGCCACGCTTTTTATTTCTTTTTCCATCCACAAGTCCTCAGAGTAATTTAATTTGAGTAGAAAATCCTGGTCAGGCTTTTCTTTACGAATGGCATTGATGACCAGTCTCCCACCTTTCTCCAAATGTCGAAGCGATAGAACAACCGGCTTCCAGGCTGGGGTGGTATCAATAATAAGGTGAAGTTTCTCTGGTGGTTCTTCTTCAAAATCCCCTGCCCAGGTAGCACCTAATTCTCGAGCAAAAGCTCGCTCTTTTTCATTTCGAGTGAAAACATATAACTTTGAGAATGGGAAAAGGTGTTGAGCGGCTTTCAACACCAGATGGGCTGAGGCTCCAAATCCCGAAAAACCGATATTCATTCCATTTTGGATATTCCCTAATTTGAGAGACCGGTATCCCACCGCTCCGGCACAGAGCAAAGGTGCAGCTTCTTCATCTGAGAAAACAGATGGAATAGGAAAAGCAAAATCCTCTTTTACCACGGTGTATTCAGCATAACCACCGTGGGCATCCCTTCCAGTCGCCTCGAATTCGGCACAGAGATTTTCCCTTCCCTCAAGACAAAAAGAACACTTACCACAGGATGAATGAATCCAGGCGATGCCTACCCGATCTCCTATCTTGAGTTTTTGAACATGGCTCCCTTTCTCAACTACCCGTCCTACGATTTCGTGTCCAAGGATCATCGGGAAAAAAGAAGGAGAGGTTCGTCCTTCGATTTCATCTAATTCAGTCCGACAAACTCCGCAGGTTGCCACTTCAACAACGACTTCGTCTTCTTTACATGAGGGATAGGGAAAATTAACCAGTTCCAAAGGTGAACGGTCTTGGTTTAAATTCCAAAGCTGTTTAAGTATCATGGCTTTCATTATTTTAACCTCCTAAAGGTATTATAGCTTTTTGGAAAAAGGATGGGTATAAATTACCTTTCCCAAGTTGGGGGAGGAAAATTTAATAATGCCTCATTCTTTCTAAGTCATCGCTTTTTTAAGCCTTAAGAATCTCACTTTTTTCTTTTTTTATTTATAAAAATATTTTTAAGTGAGATTGCCACGGCGCAGATCCTCGCAATGACGGAGCAGGAGAAAACTCAAATCTCCCTTTATCACCCTTTGAGAAAGGGAGAAATTCTTTCCTTCACACCTCAGTGGGAGAAGGTCAGGTTGAGAGAGCAAATGTTCTCATCCTCAACCGCTGCTTCGAAAAGAGCATGAAAGTCTTTTAGCCTATTGATAAGCGGGGAAATCTTTGGTAACGTTTTGGATAAACAGAAGAACCGTTTACTGTTAAACTTAGGTAGATAAATAAGTATTTTTCAAAGCAAGATCTCCATAAATTAGTGAAAAATCAATTGTGAGAAACTCGAGGTTAGTCAATGGAAGAGCCACAAGAAGCAATATGTCAACTGTGCCATCGAAAATCGATTCTCATTTCTTCCTTTTTAGGAGTATGTCGAGACTGTATTCTGAACAATTTTCCTTCCTCCCTTCCCTTCATTGAAACAGCACACCAGAAAGTTAGAATGAGTTTTCGCTTACCATATTTTTGCACAAGTGACCATTCTATTTGCAACCAGTGTATTCACCAGTGCGACGGAGGAAAAAAGAGCTATTGCGGCTTAATAGAAAAAGGAAAAAGATGGGCAGGAACCCCAAATAAAGGTTTATTAGAATGGCACTATGATCCTATCCCAACCAATTGTGTCGCCTCTTTTGCTTGTCCAGAAAGGGACCATTGTGGATATAAGAATTTAGCTGTCTT
>JAAYUP010000241.1 GCA_012517635.1 Candidatus Atribacter alterifermentans | reverse complement strand
TTTAATAAACTCCCAGGTTATTATATTGTGGGAAATAAGTTTTAGTGAGTTCGATCCAAACTGGATCGACATCCCATGGAACAACCTTGGTTTTATCGTCAATGGTTTCAGGAGTAATTGGGGTATTTGGTAAAAGAATTTGTTGTCTTTTATCAGTGATCTGTCCTTTCACATAGGAGTGGAGAGCCAAGAAAGAAACTAAACCTTCCCAACCGGGTGAGGTCGAAATTGAGTATTGAATGCCCCCCTCTTTAATGAGCTCAATACCATAAGGAGCTCCATTGGTGGTGATGACTTTGATAGGATTATTTAATAAACCTCTTGCCTTGAGCATTCGAACGACTGCTGCTCCCATTTCTTCATTGAAGACAAAGAGTATGGTGAAATTATATCCAGATTCGATTAAATCTTGAGCCTGGTCAACAGCAACAGTAGGAGTATATTTCCCATCTCGTACCGCTACAATTTCATTCTTTCCGAGTTCGGCGACCTTGGGCTCGAAGGATTCCCGGAACATCTGAACTGGAATGTGCTCAAACAAACCCATAATGACAGCAATTTTTTCTCCAGGATAATTGTTAGCAATATATTCGGCAACATTCACACCCATGCCTTTCCAATCAAAATCGATACAAGCGACCACCTCATCGGGAGAGGATAAGACCTGACCGACATTGTCGGTAACAACTAATGGTATACCAGCAGCGGCACATTCACGGGCGGCTATAAAAGCACCATTGGGGTTAAACGAGAAAATACACATTCCGTCAACACCCATGTCAATTAAGGTTTTAATATTCGTAATTTCTTTTTCGGTGTCATAATCGGAATTCAAAACGATTACTTCGACACCAGCCATCTCAGCCCCATAAGAAAACCCCTCAACATCCTTTTTATACCAGGTATCCGGACCAGGAGTAACATATCCATAAGTTAAAGCCAAAAGTGGGGCTGAAACACTCAGAAGAAGAAATACAACCAGAAGACTTAAAAAAGTTTTTGAAACACTCATTTTCGTTCTCCTCCCATTAAAGTATATTTTTGGTTTAATTTTAGGTTTTCATTGATTCGGTTGTCAAGTGAGTTGACTGAGGCAAGGGGTTTCTTATAGAAGAGGAACTAGACAAAACGACGAACAATGGTTGAGCCATGGAATATTTCATTCCGAATAAGAGGAAGCTCATGAGAATTCCTTACCACTACCTTTCTAACAATGGAGCTTTTTAAACTTCTTCTTCATCACCTTCATTCTCTCTCACCAAAGGGAAAAAGACTGAGAATGAGAGGGCGCAAAGGGATGAGGGAGGGTAAGAAAAAGGAATCTTGATAAGAAGTTTAAATTCTTTTATGATTTGTTTAGGATCTTTAAAAAGAACTTCAAGCAAAATACATGAGTTATAAAATAAAACCAACGTTGGTTTCTTATTGAAAGGAATTATATATTTGAATATTCTAGTTGAAAAATTAAGAGAAGTATTCGTTTCGGTTTTTCCTATCACCGTTATCGTTTTTATTCTCCATTTTACCATTGCTCCAGTAGAGTTGTATCAGTTGTTCAAATTTATAATTGGAGCGGTATTCATTTTTATTGGCTTATCAATTTTTTTATTGGGTGTCGATTTAGGGGTGAGTCAAATTGGTCATCTGATGGGTTCGGTACTGGTAAAAAGCAACAAGGTATTTATTGTAGGCATTGCCGGCCTCATTTTGGGGTTTTTTATTTCGATTGCTGAACCTGATTTGCATGTCTTAGCCAATCAAATTGATTTGGTAACCTCTGGATCAATTTCCAAAATTAGTATTTTGATTACCGTCTCGGTTGGAATAGCATTGCTTATGACTATTGGTTTATTCAGGATTATATTTAATATATCTCTTCAAAAAGTTCTCATAGGAATGTATTTAAT
>JAAYUP010000240.1 GCA_012517635.1 Candidatus Atribacter alterifermentans | reverse complement strand
CGTCGCTTATTATTGGATATCTTGCCTTTTCGGTACCAGTTGGAGTTTGGCTTTTAAGAGGATTTTTCATTGGTATTCCAAAAGAGCTGGAGGAAGCAGCTCAGATTGACGGTTGTTCGCAACTTCAAGCCTTTTGGAAAATAGTCGTCCCTTTGGTGCGCCCAGGCATTGGTGCAACTGCTGCCTATATTCTTTTTCTCACTTGGCAGGAATTCATGTTTGCTCTCACATTCATAACGAGCCAAGACAAAAGAACGCTTCCTGTCGGTATATTTGACTTTGTTAGTCAATATGAAACCAATTGGGGTAATTTAATGGCAGCCTCAGTTCTTATCTGTATTCCAGTATTCATTCTCTTTCTCTTTGTGCAAAAACAATTAGTCGGAGGTCTTACCCAAGGAGCAGTAAAAGGATAGAGCGTTCTTCTTCGGAGAAAAATTTTTCAAATACCAATAATATTTAATTTTTCCTCCTGAGAGTTTCATTCTTCAATGGGAGAAGATTATTCTTTGGTAGGGGCTTGATTTATTATGCCCGGGTATTTTCAGGATACGATAAAAAATATCCACAAGAATCTGTGGATATTTCGGTTTAAGTTGTGGAAAAGTCGCTTTTTCGTTTTTCATTTTGAGAGCGGTCTTTTTTGTTTGCCTTTTAATAAAAATTCAGATCCTTACCCACTTTCCCCTCGCGTTTATTTCCTTTCTCCTTCTACTCAATTTTTCAAAGAAGAACGCAATCATGATATACTATTCAACACCAAGGATAATTCCATAACAATAAAGTTATCCACACCTGTTGAGAACTTGTGGATAACTTGCCAAGCGCCTATCCTTTGTGGTTTAATAAATCAAACGAGTTATTTTTTAAAAAGTTATTTTTTTGTTCTTTCTTTACTTATAAAACCCCTTGTCATGCGCTTTGGTTCATTTCTACTGCCCTTATCCAGGGGGTTCATTTTCCTTGTGGATATCCTTGTGAATTACAATTAAATAAGTTGAGGTGGCTTTTATGAATGATGTATCAGGCACATTAGATGGGTTGTGGATAAAAACCATCTCATATTTGGAAAAACAATTATCTGTTCCGGAATTTGCTGCATGGATTGAAACGATTCATCCAATATCATTTAATGAAAAAGAATTAATTCTTGGTGTTCCTTCAACCTTGGCACGTGAGAAAATCGAACAAAAATATTTAGATCTACTCCGTTTTTCTTTTTCAAGAACCATAGGGAAAGACGCTTCGGAATTAAAAGTTATCCTTTCCGTGGACTCAAATGCTTCTATCTCCCAAAATGCTTCACCAATCATTTTTTCTCAACTTAGTGATTGGGAAAAGCCCAACCTTAACCCTCGTTACAGTTTTTCCTCTTTTGTAGTCGGAAATAGTAATAAGTTTGCTCATGCGGCTGCAGTTGCTGTTGCAGAAAGTCCGGCTAAGTCATATAATCCTCTTTTTATTTATGGAGGTGTTGGTTTAGGAAAAACTCATTTAATGCATGCCATAGGACATCATGTACTAAAAAAAAATCAATCAGCTCGAATTGTTTATTCCTCTTCTGAAAAATTCACGAACGAGTTAATCAATTCTATAAGAGACGACAAGACTGAAGATTTTCGACAAAAATATCGTAATGTTGATGTTCTTCTTATTGATGATATCCAGTTTTTAGCAGGAAAAGAAAGAACGCAAGAAGAATTCTTCCATACTTTCAACACTCTTCATGATGCCTTGAAACAAATCGTTCTCACTAGCGATCGCCCTCCCAAAGAAATACCCACCCTCGAAGATCGTTTACGCTCTCGGTTTGAATGGGGGTTACTCGCCGACATCCAACCACCAGATTTGGAGACGCGTATTGCTATCCTAAGAAAAAAGGCGGAAACCGAACACATCGACATCCCTGATGATGTTATTCTTTTTATTGCTGATCGAATCCCCTCAAATATTCGAGAACTGGAGGGTGCTCTAGTTCGTATTAAAGCTTTTTGTACTTTAAATCAAATCAGCCCAAATCCTGAGATTGCCGAGGAAATTTTGAAAGATATCCTTCCAAAAACTTTTACTAAAAAAATAAGCGTGAGCACTATCCAAAGGGTCGTATCAGAACACTATTCAATAAAACCAGGAATGATGAGAGCAAAAAAGAGAACGAAGGAAGTAGCCTATCCGAGGCAGGTCGCAATGTACATCACCCGCTTTTTAACTAATTATTCCCTCCCTGCTATAGGAGAGGAGTTTGGTGGGAGAGATCATACCACTGTTCTTCATGCTTATGAGAAAATTAAAACAGATTTAGAAAATAATCCACAACTTTCTCAAGAAATTAGTGGAATAATTGAAAAAATCCAGCGAGAAGGAAGTTAATCACATTCCTTCAACACCTACTTCACAGAATAGACCCAAAAATTTTCATAATTTTTTTATTGAATTTTTTGGAAAATTTGGAGATATCCACAGAGTTTTTCTCTACTACTTATACTCCTATTTTTTAATATAATAAATAAGAGTAGAAGAGTATGAACAAAAATGTGGACAAGTATCAAAAAGGGGGATTAATTCATGATAGCGGCTGTTCAACTAAAAGATTTAAAAAAAGCGATCGATTCTGTTTCTGTTTGTGTTCCCTCACGTAGTTTTATTCCGGTTTTAGCGGGGTTATTAATCGAAGCTGAAAACAAAGAAACAATCAGAATAATTTCAAATGATATGGAAATGGGTGTAACTGTAAAATGTCAAGCGAATGTAGAAGAAACAACCAGTATAGTACTTCCTGGAAAATTGTTTATTGGAATTGTGAGGGGAATGATAGGAGAAATTGTAACAATAAATACACTGCCTGACAGCTTGGTAACTGAGGTAAAAAGCGGGAAAAGTATATTTAAGTTAACTGGTTTCGCTCCAGAAAATTTTCCGGTATTTCCACCTTTTCAAAGAGATAAATTTTTAACGGTCAAGAGCGAACAACTCCGAATAGGCTTGAATAGAACGGTTTTTGCTACTTCAAATGACGAAACACGAGGACCACTTACTGGTGTTCTTATAGAAGGAAAAGGCCCCTTTTTATATCTTGCAGCAACCGATGGCCATAGGCTGAGTTTACATAAAATAAAAAGTCTGAATGATCATGTAGGAGAAAAGATCAGTTTTATTGTGCCTTCAAAAGTAGCATCAGTAGTTATGAGAACCATAGTAGGTGAAAGAGTCAATGTTATTCCAGGCCAAGGGGAAATCATGTTCGATATGGATACAGTATCGATTTATAGTCGCTTGATTGAAGGTGAGTTTCCGGAATATGAATCGGTTTTGCCAACTGAGTTTACAACAACGGTAAATGTTAACCGAAAAATATTCCTTGAGGGGCTTGAAAGAACTTCATTAGTGACAACACCCGAAGAAGAAACAATCTATTTACAAATTCATGATGGAAAACTATCAATGACTTGTGAAAGCCAGGGTTTGGGATTAGCAAGAGAAGAGATGGAAATAGAGACGGAAGGACAAGCTGTTAATATAGCTTTTAATTCTCGTTTTTTAATCGATTGCGTTCGTGTAGTACCATGGGAAAAGGTTAAAATTGGAATAAATGGCGAAGTAGCACCGGTTTTGATCTTCGGCGATAATGATGATTTTCGACATTTAATAATGCCTTTAAAAGTTCGAGAAGAAGAATAAAGCATGTTAATAAGAGAATTAAAATGTATTCATTGGAGAAACCTGGAAAAGATAAATTTATGTTTCTCCGATCACTTAATTATTTTACAGGGGGAAAACGCACAAGGGAAAACAAATCTTTTAGAAGCAATTTATTTTTTATCAAGAGGTTGTTCTTTTAGAAGAGCCAAAGACCAGGAGATGGTTGCTTGGGGAGAAAACTATAGTTACTTAGGAGCGAAAGTTGTTGAAGATGGAACTTATTTCTGGAAGGAAGTATCAGTACATTTGGGGCACAAAAAAGAATGGAAAATAAACGGTCATCCCAGAGTAAGGAAACAGGGTATTTGGTTAGTTGGGTATTTTCCGAGTGATCATGAGATTGTAACAGGACCACCCCAAAAAAGAAGAGAATATATCGACGAGGCTATAGGTTTTATCTATTCCGCTCATACTGCATTGGTAAACCAGTATGAGGGATTACTTTCTCGGAGAAACTATTTGCTTCGGGGACATGCGAGTGAGGAGCTGATAGAGACCTATACGAAAAAACTCATTCAAGTTGGAAAGAAGATCATTAAGGGAAGGATTGAATACTTAAGGCTCTATACTCCTTTTATCAAAAATTTTTATTCTCGTTTAGGAATGAACAACCAATCCCTCTTTATCAAGTACCAACCAATTGGATATCACTTGGATGGGGAAAATGAGATTTATCTGGAAAAAGGTTTCGAAAAGGTTAAGGAAGAAGAAAGAGAAAGAGAAGTAACTCTGATAGGACCACATCGTGATGAAATTGTTTTTGAGAAGGAGGGTCGTGAGTTTCGAACTTTTGGATCCCAAGGAGAGAAAAAATCACTTGTTTTATCAATTAAATTAGCAGAGATGTCTGTGATACAATTAATCAAGAAAAGTAAAGCAATCATGATTTTTGATGATGTTTTTTCTGAACTTGATCAGTCGCACCAAGACCTGTTATTAGAGGAGATCTTAAACCAAGGGCAAGTGTTCATCTCTACAACCCAAGGAAATGAGAGTTGGAGAAGTAGGAAAAAAAACCATGTAACAGTCTTCCTTGTTGAAAAAGGAAAAATTAAAATGGAGAAATGAAATGAATGACGAGGTTATGCATTTTTTTTATGGAAAACCAACCTTACTCGGCGAAATTTTAGAAGAATATTTAAAGGAAGAAGGATTAGACGAACCCATTAGAAACCACCAACTCGTAGGATTATTTAGTGAAATTTTCCCGAATCTAAAAAAGTTTTGTCAGTGCGAGGGGTATCGGAATGGAGTTTTATTTTTAAGCCTAGCCGATCCAATATTTAGTCATGAAGTGCAAAAATTTATACCAGAAATTTGTAAAATCTATCAGGAAAAAGGGTTAATGGTAAAAAAGGTTAAGATCCGTGGAATAGGGAAAAAATAGAACTATAAAAACAATTTACCAAACTCTTTATTGAAAGAGGCTTTAATTAGAATATGAATGATTTTTGAGGTGAAAGATATTGGAAGAATCAAAAAAAAATGAAATAAGAAGCTATGGAGCAGAACAGATACAAGTTTTAGAGGGGTTAGAGGCAGTTCGAAAACGACCATCAATGTACATTGGGAATACTTCAGTGGAAGGCCTTCATCACTTGGTTTTCGAAGTAGTTGATAATAGCGTGGATGAAGCATTGATGGGTTATTGTGATGAAATAAAAGTAACGATTCAAAAAGACGGTAGTGTGATAGTACAGGATAATGGAAGAGGAATACCAGTTGGAGTTCATCAAAAGGTCGGTCGATCAGCGGTTGAGGTCGTTCTTACCAGGCTCCATGCTGGTGGGAAGTTTGATCGATACTCTTACAAAATTGCCGGAGGACTTCATGGCGTTGGAGTATCGGTTGTCAATGCTTTGTCAGAGTGGTTAGAGGTGGAAATCCACCAAAACCAGAAAATTTGGCGCCAGAGATATCAACGAGGTAAACCGATAAACGATTTGGTTGACGCAGGCCCCACCGATCACACTGGTACAGTCATACGTTTTCTTCCTGATTCCGAAATTTTTACAGATCGCAATTTTCACTTTGATATTATAGCGCAAAGATTGAAAGAGTTAGCCTTTCTCAATGAGGGTCTAAAAATCTGTTTAAAGGATGAACGCACTGAAAAAGAAAAGGAATATTGCTATTATGGAGGGATAAAGTCGCTGGTAAGCTATTTAAACCGGGGTAAAAACGTTGTACACAGCGATCCGATTTTTCTCAAAGGAGAAAAGGATGAAATAAAAGTAGAGGTTGCCTTTCAATATAATGATAGTTATTTAGAAAATCTCATTTCTTTTGCCAATAATATTAATACCATCGAAGGTGGAAGCCATGTTAATGGATTTAAGCTGGCAATAAATAGATCATTCTCAGAATACATTGAGCGCTATCAGTTAATAAAAGAAAAAGAGGAAATGCCAACTGGAAATGATATTCGGGAAGGGTTATGTGCTGTCATTAGTGTACTTGTTCCTGAACCACAGTTTGAAGGACAGACTAAAACCAAGCTTGGAAACCCCGAGGTTAAGGGAATTGTAGAAGAAATTACATATGGCTACCTTTCTTCTTTCTTAGAAGAAAATCCCGATGTCGCGAAAGCGATAAGCGAAAAAATAATTCAAGCAGCGAGGGCTCGAGAAGCAGCTCGTAAAGCTCGTGAGTTGGCGAGAAAAAAGAACAGCATTGACTCATCCAACCTCCCAGGAAAATTAGCGGATTGTTCAAGCCGAGATCCTGAAGAATCGGAGTTGTTTATAGTCGAGGGAGATTCGGCTGGAGGCTCAGCAAAACAAGGAAGAGACCGACGTTTTCAAGCAATTTTGCCACTACGAGGAAAGATACTCAACGTTGAGAAAGCAAATCTTCATAAAATTCTTTCCAACGCTGAAATCCGTAACATTGTTGCTGCCTTAGGGTGCGGAATCGGTTTTGACTTTGTTATTGAAAAATTACGGTACTACAAAGTAATAATTATGACTGATGCAGACGTGGATGGCGCCCATATCCGCACTCTCTTGTTAACCTTTTTTTATAGGTACATGAAACCACTCATAGAAAACGGAAAAATTTACATTGCCCTTCCACCCCTCTATCGAATAAGGGACAGCAAAAAAGATGCTTATGCTTATAGTGATAATGAATTGGAGAAAATCTTAAAAAGTTATAAAAACAAAAAATACACTATACAACGTTATAAAGGTTTAGGAGAAATGAATCCAGAACAGCTCTGGGAGACGGCAATGGATCCCAAAACTCGAACCCTCAAGCTCGTTTATATTGAGGATGCTATTGAAGCCGAAGAAATATTTAGTGTTTTAATGGGGGACGCCGTTGATCCACGTCGCGAGTTTATCCGAGAACATGCTCATGAAGTAGTCAATATCGACATATAGTTAATCAAAGAGGTTTTTTGGGAGGAATTCAATGCCAGAAGAAAAAGGAAATATTATTCCAGTTGATGTGAAAGACGAAATGAAAGACGCTTATTTAAATTACGCCATGAGCGTCATTGTTGGCCGAGCATTGCCTGATGCTCGAGATGGTTTAAAACCTGTACAACGGAGAATTCTGTTCGCAATGAATGAAATGGGCATTCGGCATAATTTACCATACAAAAAAAGCGCTCGTGTGGTTGGTGATGTTTTGGGTAAATATCATCCTCATGGCGATATGGCAATCTATGATACTTTAGTTCGGATGGCCCAACCTTTTACTTATCGCTACTCTTTAGTTGATGGACATGGAAATTTTGGATCGATCGATGGGGATCCTCCGGCGGCTATGAGATATACAGAAGTAAGAATGAGCCAGATTGCTGAAGAAATGTTGTTAGATATCGAAAAAAACACCGTTGATTATATACCAAATTTTGATGAATCAATGCAAGAACCTATAGTTTTACCGGCAAACTTTCCTCAACTTTTAACCAATGGTGCAACCGGTA
The DNA here is from genome assembly GCA_012517635.1 of Candidatus Atribacter alterifermentans. Lineage (GTDB taxonomy): Bacteria > Atribacterota > Atribacteria > Atribacterales > Atribacteraceae > Atribacter > Atribacter alterifermentans. The sequence continues at coordinate 1,188 of JAAYUP010000240.1, read as the reverse complement.
TTGCAGTTGGAATGGCTACAAATATTCCTCCTCACAACCTTTCAGAACTAATCGATGCGACCATATATCTTATTGATCACCCTCAGTCAACTTGGAAGGAGTTATTGGAATATATTCCTGGACCGGATTTTCCTACATATGGATTAATAGTCGGAACCGCGGGTATTCATGATTACTTTCGAGATGGTCGAGGAAAATTAATCTTGCGAGGAGACGCTCGAATTGAAGACTTAGACCGGCACAGAAAGGCAATAATTATTCGTGAAATTCCTTATCAAGTCAATAAAGCATCGTTGGTTGAAGAGATTGCACGATTGATCATGGACAAAAAAATTTCTGATGTGAGTGAAGTTCGTGACGAGTCAGATCGAGAAGGAATTAGGGTGGTTCTGGAACTGAAAAAGAATGCCTCGAATCCAAATTTTGTTTTGAACTATCTTTTCCGGCATACTACTCTCCAAACGACCTTCGGGGTTATTCTTTTAGCGCTCATTAATGGACGTCCTGAAGTAATGGGAGTTCCCGACGTACTTCGCCATTTTATCGATTACCGCAAGGAAGTCGTGACCCGGCGTAGCAAGTTCGAACTAAAAAATGCCGAAGAAAGAATTCATATTCTGAATGGCTTCCTTCGAGCATTAGACATAATAGACAACGTAATTCATACTATTCGATCATCCCAAAACGTAAACGAAGCAAAAGATCGCTTAATGCAGCAATTCCAATTCTCTGATCCTCAAGCACAAGCCATTTTAGAAATGCGACTCCAGAGACTGGTTGCCCTGGAAAGAGAAAAGATTCAAGAGGAATATAAGGAATTAGAGAAAAGAATTGCCTCTTTAAAGGATATATTAACCCATGAAAAGAGCCTTTTAAACCTGATGAAAAGAGAACTTTTAGAAGTCAAGAGGAAATTTGGCGATCCTCGCCGAACCCGGATTGTTGATGAAGCTGAGCCCCTTGATTTATCTGACCTTATTCCCGAAGAGGATATCGTTATTACTCTCACTCGGGATGGTTACGTTAAAAGAGTTCTCCTTTCTTCCTATCGGCGTCAAGGTCGTGGTGGGCGAGGAGTAACCGGTATTACTACCAAAGAAGAAGACTTGGTTAGTCAAATTGCTGTAACAACGACCCTTCATAAAATTCTCTTTTTTACCAGTCGAGGCAGAGTTTTTCAGCTTCCTG
>JAAYUP010000239.1 GCA_012517635.1 Candidatus Atribacter alterifermentans | reverse complement strand
TTTTCGGCACTGGTATTTGCCGGTGCCAGTCAATTCATGGCGTTACAATTGATATCTCTGGGGGTAGCTCACCTCCAGATCATAGCCATCACCTTTATTATGAATTTTCGGCATTTTTTAATGAGTTCCTATCTATCAACCCTTTTCCCAACCCACGAACATCATTGGCTCCCTTTTATTAGTTTTGGTATAACCGATGAATCATTTGCTTATTTTTCAACTCAAAAACAAAATCAGGAAAAACATTTTATTCTTGGTTTACAGTATTCTGCCTATGCGAGTTGGGTTGGGGGAACGGTTATTGGATATTTATTCGGAGCAATCATTCCACCCATCATACAAGCCAGTATGGGAATTACTCTTTATGCGCTTTTTATAGCTTTGCTTATTCCTGAAACGAAAAAATTCTATCCAGCTGCCATAACTGCCGGCATAGGTGGATTAACGCATTCGCTCTTCACCTGGTTAAAAGTTTTTTCCCCTGGTTGGAATATTATTATTGCCATATTCAGCGCTGCTATTTTAGGAGCTTTTCTGATGGGTCAAGATGAGGAAGAGAGTCAATGAACGTTATATTATTGATTATAGGCATGATGGTCGTTACTTTTTTCCCTCGCTATCTTCCTTTTGTGACGATATCAAAATGGAAACTCCCTAATTTTGTCAAAAAGTTTCTTAGATTTATCCCCTACGCAGCCTTAGGAACTCTGATTCTTCCCGGAGCAGTTATGGCAATTCCTGGTTTTCCTTGGGCTGCAATTGCCGGGATTATTGCGGCTATTCTATTTTCCTGGTTTAGGAAAGAAATTATTCTCACCGTGATTGTTTCAATTTTTGCCGCCTATCTGGTTTTATATTTATCGGGATATTAACTCATTACTTACTACAAAACTATCTTCAATTAACAATATCTCATAGAGATGGGGCCAATGTTTTCCGGTAACCAAGAAACGATTGTTGGTTTGATCAAAAGCTATTCCATTGAGTACATTTTTCGATAGATCGCTTTGTTTTTCTAACCCGATTAAATTGATCCATCCAGTGACTTCGCCATCATCTGGGTCAACGATGATAATAAGGTCAGTGTGCCAAACATTGGCATAAATTTTTCCATTGATAAATTCTAATTCGTTCAGTTGGTTGATCATTAACCCATTAAAATGGACTTGAACTTCCTTGGTTATCAAAAAGTTATTTGGGTCTAAAAAACGAAGGGTTTCTGATCCATCACTGATAATTAAATTTTTATTATCATGGGTAATTCCCCAGCCCTCGTAAGGAAATTCAAAAGAACCGATATGCTCAAAGGTGTCAACATCGTATAAAAAGCCGAGATGAGATTTCCAGGTAAGTTGGATAAGCATATTATTAAAAAGAGTAAGGCCTTCAGCAAAATGAATCTCATCAATCTTTTTTTCCAATAAAACATTTCCAGTTATCAGGTCAATTTTTTTTAAGCTTGATTCCCCGTACAATCCGGTACTTTCGTATAAAAAGCCTTTATGGAATATTAAACCTTGAGTAAATGCCTGGGGGTCATGGGGATAAGTGGCGATGACTTGGTAGGTGTATTTTGTTAAGCTTTGATTTTTAGAAAGGTGGTTGAAAAGCCATTCTTGGTTTTGAACCAAACTATGTGCTGAAACGGAGAGGATCAGCAGGAAAAATACCAAAAAAAGTATTGATATAGGTTCTAAAGCAAAGAGAGGATGTTTCTTCATAATTCAGTATCTTATCATGATTTGTAAAAGAATTCAGAGTAAAGATGAAATCACTTTGTGATAAT
>JAAYUP010000238.1 GCA_012517635.1 Candidatus Atribacter alterifermentans | reverse complement strand
TTTTCCAAAAGGCTTGAAGTTGCGAACAACCGTCAATCTGAGCTGCTTCCTCCAGCTCTTTTGGAATACCAATGAAAAATCCTCTTAAAAGCCAAACTCCAACTGGTACCGAAAAGGCAAGATATCCAATAATAAGCGACGGAAAGGTATCTATAAGGCCAGCCTGACCCATGATTTTGTAAAGAGGAACAATGAAGGCTGCAAGAGGAAATAGTTGGCTAAGAAGGAGTAAGTTAAAGAATAACTTTTTTCCTGGGAATTGTAGTCGAGCATATCCATAAGAAGAAAAAAGAGCTACGAAAAGAACAATAACAGTTGTTCCCAAGGCAACCGTAAAACTATTTATGAAATAACGAACAAACATCGATCCCTTACCGAAAACATGAAGGTAGTTATCCCCGGTAGGACGTTTTGGGATTAAATAAGGGGGAGATGTAAATTGTTCGTCGGGGGCTTTAAGCGACATGGAAAGCATAACTGAAAAGGGGAAAAGAACGAAAACTAAAAGGAGAATCACCTGAATAGCAGTAATAAAATGTCCACTCCAATGAGTTTTCATTGTTCTGCCCCTTTCTGGCGCTGGCTAAGCGAAACATAAAAGAGGCTAAATATCAAAAGGAATAAAAAATCAAAAATCGCGAACCTTGAAGCATCGCCAAAACGGAATCTCTTAAAAGCCAAGTCATAGACGTAGGTAGGGAAAATATGGGTGCTTTCCGCTGGACCACCACCAGTCATGACATAAATCAACTCGAAATAGTTAAATGTCCAGATAAAGGTAAGTAAAAAAGTGATCGTGATGATCGGTTGCATAGAAGGAAGAGTAACATAACGAAATTGTTTCCACTTCCCGGCGCCATCTATGTTAGCGGCTTCATAAAGTTCAGAAGGTACTCCTTGTAACCCAGCTAAGTACATGAGCATTGAAAAAGGAAAACCCTTCCATATTGCGGAGAAAATAACAGCATATATTGCGGAACCGGGAATACTAAGCCAAGTTAAAGAACGATCAATGAGCCCGAGACTTTTTAAATAATGATTAAGAAGACCAAGCTGAGGATCGTAAATAAGCCTCCAAACCATGCCAGCAACCACCCCGGGCATAACCCAAGGGAGAATCGTTATACCACGCACTAGAGAACGACCCCAAAAAGGTTTGTTTAAAACAATTGCCGACCCAAAGCCTAATAGAAGTTGAAATAATACCACCAGAATCGTCCAAATAATCGAATTTTTAAAAACCAAGGGCAACATTTTATTCCCAAAGAGTTTATTATTATAGGCAGTCCAACCGAGATAACGAGAAGAAGCAAGAGACATATAGCTCAAGCTATAAATGAGGGTCAGAAATAATGGGTAAATGACCAGAATAATTAATAGAATTATTGATGGCAGGGTAAAAGAATACCCAATAAGCCATTCTTTTCTCATGAAATAATCCTCCTGACAACAACCCTATAGTATTTAAAACCACGAAAATAGCAATATTCTCTGTAAGAGTATCTTATAGCTGTACTTGAAACCGGGAAATTTAAAAATATTCCAAAAAATAGGAAATAAAGAAAAAATATTACATTTATTTAATCAAAAAATTCTGAAAAAATGAACAAAAGGAGTTCTGGGCAAAAGGTTTTGCCCAGAACCTTGATTAATCTTTAGTTAATACCATAGTAATCGGCGAGCAGAGCATTTATTTCCTCAGTTGCTGTTTTCAACGCACTTTCAACATCACTAGTACCAGTGAGAATTGCAGTGGTAGCATTGCGCTGTATTTCAGCAAGATCGGGATATTTTGGGAAAATGGGACGATATAGAGCAAGGACGAGTTGTTCAAAAATGATATCAGGGAACCTTCTTTTTTCATTTAAAAACGCTTTTGCTGCTTCGATGTTGGCAGGAGTGAGTGAGGAAACCTTTTCGTTAACTTCCTTGCTTGTCCAATATTCAATGAATTTCCAAGCTGCATCTTTATTTGGAGCATTTTTGTAGATGACCATGTTCCACCCACCAAGGGTGGTAATGGATTTTCCATTAGCTGGTTTGGGGAAATAAGTTAAAGCCCAGTCCATTTCCGGAGCTCGGGCATTTACCGTATCTTGTCCCCATTCACCATACCAGAACATACCCACCTTTCCAGCAGTAAAGAGTTGGAAAGAGTCTTCTTCGGTTCGGCTCACCTCTCCAGGAGGATTAATTTCTTGGAGTTTTTTGTAATATTCTAGTGCTTCAATGGCCGGGGCTTGATCAAGAACGCATTCGCTGAAGTCTTCGTTTAAAACCGAACCACCATTGGAGAAAATAAGCGCATCAACAACACATTGTACAGCATCACCTTGACCAACCCAAAGAGCCGTGCCCCATTTTTCGCTAGAGGTCATTTTCTTCCCTACTTCATAAAATTCATCCCAAGTTACTGGAGGTTTTTCCGGATCAAGGCCAGCATCGGAGAAAAATGCCTTGTTGTAATAGTTAAATGCCCAGTCGCCCACGTCAAAAGGAATACCATATAACTTCCCTTGGTAAAGAGCTGAATCCCAAGCACCGGGTAAGTAGAATTCTTTTTTGACACTTTCAGATTGAGCAACATAATCATCGAGTGGCAAAATAAAACCAGCAGCAGAAAATTCTGGATTCCAAATTTGGTCGACAACTGAAATATCCGGAGGATTTCCTGCAGCAGCAGCAATTAGTAACTTGTCACGATATTCGTTGTAAGGAAATACTGTAAACTGAACATCAATGTCGGGATAAAGCTTTTTAAATTCTACCAAAGCATCTTCCTGAGCTTTTAAGAGATTGACATCAGCCTGAACCATCAACCATACATTTAAAGTAGTTTTTTGAGCAAAAGCGCTCCCTGCTAACAGAGAAACCAGCATGACAATAAATAGACCGAAAAACGCTCCCTTTTTAATCATATACATCCCTCCAAAATTATTTCAAACCGATCAAGTAATTGAAGAGCAGCACTCAACTTCCTTTTTCTAAATTCCCACCTCCCTCCTCGATTTTTTCCATGAATTTCGATACGAATCGAACTTTTTCAATATCACCTTGAGGGGAAATCTCATCGGATATTCCTAAAATGAGATGTGGTGAAAAAAGCGAAAGCACTTTTTTGGTGAAGGACTCCAATTCTTCTACGGGGTATTCCGGGAGAAAAAGGAGCATTGGAATACCATCGATAAGAATCATATCCCCCATCGCTTCTTTTAGCTCTTCCAAGGAAACATCTCCTTGTGGTTGAGGAGTTGCTCCCTCAATCCCATCAAACACCGAATCCCGCAAGTATGGCAATAGGGATTTAAGCGAGCCATCCATATGAATATGACAAAACTTACCCGATTTATGCAGCTGTTGAACTCGTTTTTGGTAATAAGGGATAAGAAATTGTTTGAAAATACGAGGAGAATTAAACCGACCATCAATATTTTCACCAAAATTTAGGATTTTCACTGGACAGGATGATAAAATTTCAAATAGTGAATCCTCTGCTTCTTCGGCTTTTTTCAAATACTCTTGAAGCCGATTAGGATAGTCATAGATGAGGTGAATAGTATTTTCAATACCTGCATATTGTAAGAAGAGACGTTGGAAAGGCGATCTTTCCCAATAAAACTGGATTTCTCCCCATTCACCAACAGCTTTTTTTGCTTCGAAGTAAAAATCCCAGTCGAAGCGATAACTTACCGAAGTAACAATATCTTCTAAAACCCTAAGGTCTTCAACGCTTTTAACCGGGTGTTCTCCATAGTGCCAGGAACATCCCCATTCACCCATACGTTTTTTTCCAACTAATTCTTCCCCTTTGGCCGAACGGAAAATCACTTTAATATCGTCTCCCTGTTGAATTTCAAAGACACCGGAATTGGGAGGATAATCAAAATGAATAAAGGTATTCGGTGAAGAAATATCTTGACTCTCGCCATAATAATATCGTACCGAGCAGTTCAAATTTTTATATAAATCGAGTAGATTCATCGATTGGTAAGGTTCGACAAGCTGATTTCGAGCGCTGTTAACATTAAACCAATGTTACAAGCGTGGTTGCCAAGGAATATTGTCCGTATTTTTACCCTGAAAAACTGCAAGAACTTTTTCTTGGAAAGAAGGTAGTTTCATTCTTGTTTGTTATTCCTCCCTCTTGATTGTTCGATTTCCGTTTATAAATCTACTGATAACTTCACTAGCAATTCCCATAGCAACCGCCTCTTCTCCAAGCTGACTAGTGATAATCGGGGTTTTTCGGGCTTCTAATGAAAAGACAGCACCGCGAGCTTGCTCTATTGCTGACTGAATGTAAATTGGACACTTGCGAGCAATTTCTCCTCCAATAATAATGGCTTCTGGGTTGAGCAGGTTAATAATATTAGCCACTCCTTTTCCTAAAATTTCTCCAGATTTTTTAATAAGAGCAATAGTTTTTGAATCACCGAGTCGGAAAGCGTTCATGACCGCGCCAAAATCTTTAATATTTTTATTAAAAGATCTTGCTTCTCGAACTATTGCGTCAGTAGAAGTGTATTGCTCAAGACAGCCAAGGTTCCCACAATAACAAGGAACTCCATTCTGTTCAATGATAGTATGACCAAATTCTCCAGCGTTGCCATTTATTCCACGATATAAAGCCCCACCAGTAAAAAATCCTCCCCCTACACCCCAGTCGGTAAAGATAAAAAAAAAGTTATCGAATTGTTTTCCAAAACCATACATTTTTTCTGCGATAGCTGATGCCTTTGCAACGTTTTCATTTTCGATTGCAAGAGGAGAAGTCTCGGAAATCATGTGCGTAGGAAGAATTACGATACCTGCATCGGCAACGCTCCAATAACTTGTATCGGGGTTGACTTTGCTTCTGCGGA
>JAAYUP010000237.1 GCA_012517635.1 Candidatus Atribacter alterifermentans | reverse complement strand
TTATCTGGTGCTGCGAAAGCAGCATGAGGGTCTATCCTGAAAAACCACGGTCATGATAAATCAAACCCCTACAAAAGATTTTTAAAAAAAGGCGTCATCCTGAGCCCTCGCTTTTTGAGGGCGTGAGGATCTCATCTTTTCAATTCTTTCTTTTATTTTTTAATTCTCCCCTTCACCCCCTCGGCGCTTTCCGCCAATACACCCCCCTCGCCCCCTCAGCCTTTATCGCGACCGATTCATGGAGCGACATACCATGGCATGTCGAATCCTTGGTTTTTATCCTCATCTGAGGTTACAACGTGACCTGAGGTTCTATGATAAACTATGATAAAATATGAAAGAATAAAAGAATTTTATTTTTATGGAGGGCATTCCATGTCAAAAGCTATCGTTATTTACTATACCCGTACTGGAACAACCAGAAAAATGGCAGAAACCATATCCGAAGAGCTCCAGAAAAGAGAAATTACCGTTGATTTAAAAACTCCAGACCAGGTTGATATTAAAAAATTGGTCGATTATGACCTGATCATTCTTGGTACACCGACTTACTATGGAACCATGGCAGCTGAAATTAAAAAGCTTTTGGATGATAGCATCCGCTTACACGGTCGATTGGATGGCAAGTTGGGTGGAGCTTTTGCTTCGTCAGCGAATGCTGCCGGAGGCAATGAAACCGCAATTCTTTCTATTCTCTCGGCTCTCCTCATTCATGGAATGCTGGTCAAAGGAATGGCAGAAGGAAGCCACTACGGACCAGTTGCTATTCAATCTTTTGATGACCGAGTAGAAAAAGAATGCCGATCCTACGCCAATCAGCTGACGGAATTTTTAAAAGATTCATATCAATAAGGTACTTTATTGCTCCGAGGAATTTTCTTCTAAGATAAATTTTCCTAATCCCTTATCGGGTACGACTGGGTAGTCACCAGTGAAACAGGCAAAACAAAAATTCTCTCCTGATTTGGATATGCTTTTTTTAAGACCATCAATGTCGATGTAACGAAGGCTGTCCAAACCAAGGAATTGCCTTATTTCTTCTTGATTCATCCGGTAGGCAATGAGCTCCTCCCGAGTCGGAAAATCGATGCCATAGTAACAAGGATGACAGTGAGGGGGTGAAGTGACACGCATGTGAACTTCTTTCACTCCGGCGTTTTTTAAAGTTCGAATCCTTTCTCGAGAGGTATTCCCTCTCACGATAGAATCTTCAAGAATGATTATTTTTTTCCCTTTTAAAAGACTTTTCATCGGGTTTAACTTCAGTTTCACTGCAAGATTCCGGTTTTCTCGACCCGGACGAATAAATGTCCTTCCAACATAAGGGTTTCGGATCATCCCAAGTTCGAAAGGGATTTTTGATTTTTCCGAAAATCCCAATGCCGCATAGATTCCAGAATCGGGAACCGGAATAACCATATCAGCATCATGGTCTTCTCTCTCCGCGAGAACCCATCCCATTTTTTTCCGTACAGAATAGACACTTTCACCAAAAATAATACTATCTGGTCGAGCAAAATAAATAAGCTCAAAAATGCAAAAGGCTTTTCGATGAGAATGGGCATAGAAAATCGATCGGGGACCGTTTTCATCAATGACCAGCATCTCACCTGGTTCGATTTCTCGAATAAATTGGGCGCCAATAATATCGAAAGCGCAACTTTCTGAACTAATTAAGTAGCCCCCGTCTAATTTTCCTAAAGCCAAAGGCCGAAAACCCCAGGGATCACGGACAGCAATAATCTTTTTCTCGGTCATTATTCCCAATGAAAAAGCTCCTCGAATTTCCCAGAGTGCTTCTTTTAACGCATCTTCAAATCCATCGAAAGAACTTTGGGCAATCAGGTGGAGGATCATTTCAGTATCCATGGTTGATTGAAGAACGGCTCCTTGGCTTCCTAACTTTTTCCAGAGGGAATTGGTATTAGCAAGATTTCCGTTATGAGCAATGGAAACATTACCAAAACGACAATCCCCAATAAAAGGCTGGATGTTTCTCAAGGATGATGAACCAGTGGTGGAATATCGAACATGTCCAAGTCCAATTGAACCGGTTAGTTTTTTTAATATGTCTCCCTGAAAAACCTCTGAAACCAAACCCATCCCCTTGTGTTCTCTAACACCATGTTGGTCAGAAATAACCATTCCAGCACTTTCCTGACCCCGGTGTTGAAGGGAATATAATCCATGAAATATTAATTCTGCAGCATTTTTTACTCCATAAGCGGCAAATATTCCGCATTTCTCTCCGGTCATAGATTCCTCCATTTAAAAATAGTCATAATTAATTAACCTGCCATCTGGTATCTTGGTTTTTAAAGCTCCGAAAACTCTTATTAAAATATAATGATAAGTGAAATTAGGATAAATTCACCCTCATCCTCATCTGGTGCTGCAAAGCAGCATGAACGTCTATCCTGAAATATCATTAAATGAATTCCCCCATTGAGGGGGGTTAGGGGGGTGTGCCTTTCATTTGTCATCCTGAGCAGTGCTTTTCCGCGTGAGGATCTCATCTTTTCGATTCTTTCTTTATAAAACTTTAAAGGATGAGATTCTCACGTCGTCCGGCAAAAACACCGGACTCCTCAGAATGACAAACTGGGTGGCAGAGATTGCCATGTCGTTCAACCAAAAAACGGTTGAACTCCTCGCAATGAGAATGATTCCTGAGTCAGTATTTTAATCCTTATCTGGTACCGGTTTCGGTTATGAATGTTTATAAAGAAACTCACGGATATAATAAATCACTTACAAAGTACGATGCCAGGCATCCCATAAATCTTCTATTGAAACTGATATGAGTAATTGCTGATTCCGATAAATCATTAGACTTTTCCCAGTGACTTTGCCGATAACAAAAAAAGGAACAGTTTTCTTTCGGGCTATACTTTCCAAAGCAGCAATTTTTTCTGGTTTACAGGTAATCAGAGCTCGCCCACAACTTTCACCAAACAATAGAGCATCCAAGCGGATATTGGGTAGATTACCAATATCAACCAAACATCCTTTCTTCTCCTGACCACAGATACACCCTTCGCCGAGAGCACAAGCCAACCCACCTTCGCTCAAATCGGAAGATGATTGAACTAAGCCTTGTTGGGCAGCTTCAATCAGTAGTTCTTGAAGGTTTTTTTCGGCCTGTAAATCAATATGTGGAACTGGTCCACATTCCTGCTGATGGATCAAGCGTAAATATTCACTCCCGCCTATTTCGTTCCGGCTTTCTCCGAATAAAACGATTAAGTCGCCATTTTCTTTAAAGGCAGCATGAACCACCGTACGAATATCTTCGATTATACCAATCATACCAATAGTGGGAGTAGGATGGATAGGACCGGCTGGGCTTTCATTGTAAAAAGAAACATTGCCACTTACGACCGAAAGGTCAAAAAATTTGCAGGCATCGCTTATTCCTTTTACTGCTTGGATAAATTTCCAGTAACGA
>JAAYUP010000236.1 GCA_012517635.1 Candidatus Atribacter alterifermentans | reverse complement strand
AATGGTCTTGAGTATCTCAAACCTGAAAAAAAGGTGCTGGTCATATCGAGCGATCTCCCTCTCATCAAAGGAGAAATGATAGAGGATTTCTTTCTCAGATGTAGTAAGCAACCCGCTGATTTTTATTACCCAATTGTTCGAAAGGAAGTGTATCAAAAAAAATTTGGCCAATCAAAAAGAACATTTGCACGATTAGTAGAGGGTTCTTTTGGTGGCGGGAATTTGTTGCTAATTGACCCCACTTTAGTTCAAAAAAGGAGAGAATTTATTTCTCAGGTTATAAAAAATCGCAAAAGTCCTTTTATGATTGCCAGGCTTTTAGGTGTGAACATAATTTTTAAATACGTATTTAAAAATTTATCGGTCAAAGATATTGAAGACCGAGTTGCCAAGATTTTAGGGATGAAAGGTTTGGCTATCATCACACCTTATTCAGAAATTAAGTTTGATGTTGATTCACCCGAACACGTTGATATAGCAAAGAAATTTTTAAAAAAATAGAGGTTTTTCACCAACTGTTTTTTAATTACCTTATCTTACCAGCTCATAGAAATGACTGCTTCTTGGATTTACACATCGATAAGCCAAGTATAGTTATGAACCAAAGATTTTTTTGAGAAAATTAAGGAGGTACAATTGCCTTGAGTACAGAGAGCAATCAAGCTGATTTAGAATTAGAGGAAAAAGAGATAGAAAAAGAAAAAGAGCCCGAAAAGGAAAAGACCAGAGCCGAATTACAGTTTTCTTTAGGAGAACTAAAGATTAAATCCAATACCGAATTAGGTGAAATTGCCCAAAAAATGGGTATAGTGGGTTATAGTCGAAAAAGGAAAAGCGAACTGATCTTTGAAATTTTAAAAAAAGCAACCGAATCGAAGGGTTATATTTTCAGTGAAGGGATCTTAGAAATCACTATCGAAGGATATGGTTTTCTTCGAACAGCCGATGATTTTACGGTGAGTGAAAATGATGTTTATGTTTCACCATCACAAATCAAACGTTTTGCTTTAAGTAGCGGTGATAAAGTTGCCGGACAGGTAAGGCCACCCAAAGAAGGAGAACGATATTACGCCTTACTTCGAATCGAAGCGATAAACGATGAAGACCCAGAACAAGCTAAAAAAAGGCCTCTTTTTGAAAATTTAACACCAATTTTTCCCGACCTTCAGTTTGTTTTGGAAACCACTCCCAATGAAATTTCTACTCGAATCATCGATCTTTTTGCTCCTATTGGTGTTGGACAGCGAGGACTTATTGTTGCACCACCAAAAGCCGGAAAAACCGTATTATTGGAAAAAATTGCCAATGGGATTACGACCAATTACCCCAATGTTGTCTTAATTGTGTTGTTAATCGATGAACGCCCTGAAGAAGTTACCCAAATGGAACGCTCAGTGAAGGGTTATGTTATCGCCTCAACTTTTGACCAAAAACCGGAAAATCATATTCGAGTTGCAGAATTGACTCTGGAACGGGCAAAACGATTGGTAGAAGAGGGGAAGGATGTTGTCATTTTACTTGATAGTATTACTCGCTTAGCCCGAACCAATAACTTGGTAGTTCCTAATACTGGAAAAACCCTCTCGGGTGGAATTGATTCTTCGGCTCTCCATTGGCCAAAACGGTTTTTCGGAGCTGCTCGGAATATCGAAGAAGGTGGGAGTTTGACCATTTTAGCTACTGCCTTAGTTGAAACCGGATCTCGTATGGATGAAGTTATTTATGAAGAATTTAAGGGAACCGGAAATATGGAGCTTCATCTCAGCCGAGCTTTATCGGAAAGTAGGATATTTCCAGCTATTGATATTCATCGATCAGGAACACGGAAAGAAGAGCTATTAATTAAACAAAATGATTTAGAAAGAATTTGGATGCTGAGAAAGCTATTAGCCAATGTTGACCAGCAAGAAGGAGCTCAGATGGTTATCGACCGCATGAAAAATACCAAATCGAATCGTGAATTTCTAAAAATGATTGATCATGTATTGAAAAACTCTCGTTAACTTTGACACTCAAAATGAGTATATGCTATAATAGCCCACGTTTTTCGAATCATTTTTATGCGTTTTTCGTTTCGTGGTAGAAAAAGTCATCAATAGAAAATGACAAAGATTTAAATATAATTTTAATATCTATCTATTGAAAACGGGATTGGGTGAGGTGATAATAATGAAAAAAGGTATTCATCCCGATTATAAGGAAACACGGGTTATTTGTGCTTGTGGGAATAGCTTTGTAACTCGCTCTACTAAAGCACCAGAAATACGAGTGGAAATATGTGCTAGCTGTCACCCGTTCTTCACCGGACAACAAAAACTAATCGACACCGCTGGTCGCGTTGAAAAATTCCGGGCAAAATACGGTGATAACTTTTAATTGCTCTTGTTAAAAGAAGAAAAAAGGGCAGTATGTATAAACGTACATACTCCCTTTTTTTGTTGAAAGAAAAAGTCAAAAAATGACAAAGAATTCTTATTTGTTGTTTCTCTTTTAATGGAAGAAGTTGGGATGAGGGTGAAATTCCTACTCATTCCTAATGACTCATCATTGTTTTCATAGAGGAGTAGGGGTATGAAAGTAAAGCTTATCAGCTCGACTCCGGATCCAGAGTTGACTATTGCGCGAGCTGCACGTCTTTGCTATAGAATGAGCTATGACGACGACCTGACTTTAGAAAAAGCTCAGAAATTGATAAGGGAAATTGTAGCTCGTGGCCATGAATCGGTTTTAGAACACGCTTCTTTTACCTTTTTAATTGAGGGAATTTCCCGAGCTGCTTCACACCAACTGGTTCGTCATCGCCTCGTTTCCTACTCACAACAAAGCCAACGATATATTCATTTTAAGAATCCAGAATTTGTCATTCCGCCTTCAATTGAAGAAAATGAAACCTTATTTGATCATTTTAGAGAGCAGATACAGAAAAGTTCCGATATATATCAAGAAATGATTAAAATGGGAATAGCAGAAGAAGACGCTCGTTATATATTACCACAGGCTATTACCAGCCAAATTATATTAACAGCCAATGCCCGTGAATATCTCCATATTTTAAAGCTTCGGCTTTGTAGCCGAGCTCAATGGGAAATAAGGATGATTGCCACCGCAATATTAAAAATATTGAAAGAATTGGCACCAACTGTTTTTGAAAACGCCGGTCCGCCGTGTGCAACCGGAATCTGCCCTGAAGGGGATAAAGGATGTGGACATCCGTGGAGCAAAAGATAAAACCCGAAAAGAATGAAAGGCACAATGTAGGAGGACAAGCAATAATCGAGGGGGTGATGATGAGGAGCCCTTGGAAAATTTCAATTGCGGTTAGAAAACCCAACGGTATAATAGTGACCGATATTAAAGAAAAACCTATTTTATCAAAAACCAATAAATTTTTTGCTTTACCAATTGTTCGTGGCGTCGTCAATATGGTTGATTCGCTCATCATCGGATTGAAGGCTTTATCACTGTCAGCAACCTTGGCTATGGATGAAGAAGAGGAAAAACTTTCGGTTTTTGACCTTAGCATCGCCATGTTGTTGGCTTTTGGTTTATTTGTAGGTTTGTTTATAGCGCTTCCGACTTTTTTAACCTCTCGGATTGATCATTATATTCATTCAAACATTCTCTATAATATTATTGAAGGGCTTATCAGGGTAACAATTTTTTTATTGTATCTTTATGTTATTTCTCGAATGAAAGACATTAAAAGAATTTTTGAATACCACGGAGCCGAGCACAAAACGATATTCGCTTTTGAAAATGGTCAGGAGCTCACTCTCGAAAACATTCGAAAATATACCACCCATCATCCCCGTTGTGGAACGAATTGGTTAATGATTGTTATGATTATCAGTATTTTTGTTTTTTCCTTTTTGGGTCGTCCTGGAATTGGAATGAGAATCATAAGCCGAGTTGTTCTCATTCCAATTGTTGCGGGTTTGGCTTATGAAGCAATTCGCCTTTTGTCGAAATATCAAGATCGGAGTTTGGCAAGTCTATTAGCCTTACCTGGTTTGCTTCTTCAAAGAATTACGACACAAGAACCGGACGATTCACAGTTAGAAGTTGCTGTAGTCGCTTTAAAAGGAAGCCTTAAAGAGGAGTGTGAGTATGTGGCAAAATAAAGCTGAGGAGATAAATAACCGATATCTTGAGCTGACTCATTTGTTATCTGATCCCCAAATCACTCAAGATTTACATCGTTATCGTCAGCTAACCAAAGCTATTTCTGAAATTGAAGAGACTGCAAAAAAATATCAAGAATATCAAACAACTCAAAAAAGCCTTGAGGAAGATAGAAATTTTTTTAAGACTGAGCAAGATGCTGATTTGCGTGAGCTGTTAGAAGAAGAAATCACGAATTTAGAAAATAAATTAATCGAGTTGGAAGAGGAGATTAAATATCTTCTCATTCCCCGCGATCCGAATGATAAAAGAAACACTCTTGTGGAAATACGAGCAGGAACTGGGGGAGAGGAGGCTGCCCTTTTTGTTTCTGACCTTTTTAGAATGTATTCCCGTTATGCTGAGAGCCAAGGGTGGAAGTGCGACGTTATGAGTACCAATCCAACTGAGCTTGGTGGTTTCAAGGAAATCATCTTTGTAGTAGAGGGTGAAGGTGCCTATAGTAAATTCAAATATGAAAGCGGAGTTCATCGAGTACAGAGAGTTCCAATAACCGAAGCTAGCGGAAGAATACACACCTCAACCGTAACTGTTGCAGTTCTTCCTGAAGCTGAAGATGTTGATATTGACATTAATCCAGAAGATTTGCGCATTGATGTTTATCGTTCATCTGGTCATGGAGGTCAAAGTGTCAATACTACCGATTCTGCAGTACGAATCACTCACCTTCCTACTGGTATGATGGTCACCTGCCAGGATGAAAAATCTCAACATAAAAACAAAGCGAAAGCGATGCGAATCATTCGTTCAAGACTCTTAGAAATTGAACAGCAAAAGCAAAAAGCAGAAATCGATCGTGATCGAAGATCCCAAATTGGAAGCGGAGAAAGAAGCGAGAGAATTCGGACTTACAATTATCCTCAAAACCGAGTGACTGAACACCGAATCAATTTAACTCTATATAAGTTAGATTTAATCTTGGAAGGCGACCTCAATGAAATCATTGAATCTCTGGCAGCTGAGGAAAGAATAAGAATGTTAGAGAAAGTAGGATAATTTATGACAAAAGTGAGAGAAATTTGGAGCCAACTCGTTCTCACTTTGCGTAAACATAATCTATCAGGAGTCACCCGCGAAGCTCGGTTTTTACTCGCTGGAGTACTTAATTCTTCACCTTCTCATATCTATCTCTATTGGGATCAGGATTTGTCAGATGAAAAGATTGAGAAACTCAATATCATGGTAAAAGAACGGCTTAACGGAGTTCCTCTTCAATACGTACTCAAAGAGTGGGATTTCTTTTCCCTTCATTTTTATATGGAAAAGGGGGTATTTATACCAAGGTTTGAAACCGAATCATGGTTAGAGGAAGCAATTCTCACTATCCGCTCTCACCTTGAAAACCAACCATTGAAAGTCTGTGATCTTTGTTGTGGCTCAGGTGTCATTGGTTTGACTGTTGCTTATTGGCTGACTGGAGTCCAAGTGATGGCCATTGATCGATCACAATTAGCCTGTGATTTGGCTAAAAAAAATGCTCAAAAACTTGCTTTAGAAAAACGAGTATCTATAAAGCAATCTGATCTATTTAATGACATAACTTTTTCTAATGGATGGCAATTTGATTTCATCCTGTCTAATCCCCCTTATGTTAAGGAAGAAGAATGGAATTTCCTCTCTCCTGAGATTCGTTTACATGAACCCAAAGAGGCACTGGTTTCAGGCTTTGATGGTTTGGAGCTCATTTATCGAATTTTGCACGAATCATCCTCTTATCTGAAAACCCACGGTTATCTCTATATTGAACATGACCCTTCACAAGTCGATTCCATTGAAAATTTCTCGCTCAATACCCAATTTAAAAGGGATCATATCATTTTTGATTATCAAAAAAGACCTCGGGCGACGGTTTTTAGACGGATGTGAAATAGGAAGACTTGTACTTCTTTAGGACAATAAAAACACCATAAAATACCGTTTATCAATCTTATGATTCTGAGAAATTACCGTTCACTGTTTACTGTATTTATAGGATAGACCCTCATGCTGCTTTCGCAGCACTAGATGAGGATGAAAATAGTCCCCCTCACCCGGACCCTCTCCTACCGAGGGGCGAGGGAATATTGGCGAAAGACGCCGAGGGGGTGAGGGGGCGCGAGATTTTGGTTCCTTCTCCCTCGGTGGGCGAGGGAAAAAAGACTAAAAGAATTCATAATTCCTTCTCCCTTGATGGGAGAAGGTGAGGATGAGGGTGAAAAAACAAGATTTCATGATATTTTTATCCTAAAAAATAGTTGTGGTAGACAAAATAGGGGGTTGAAGAGTATTCTTTTAAAGGAGGTTCCAAGGAACGATGAAGATTGCTTTAGGTTGCGACCATGGCGGTTTTGAACTCAAGGAAGATTTAAAAAATTTTTTGGTTGAGCTAGGTTATGAAGTTGTTGATTATGGAACGCACAGCCCGGATATGGTTGACTATCCTGATATTGTTTTTCCACTGGCTCGAGATGTAGCCGATGGTAAATGCGAAAGAGGAATCATCTGCTGTGGAACCGGTGTTGGTGTTTCGATCGCTGCTAATAAAGTACGTGGAATTCGGGCGGCTAACTGCCATGACACTTTTTCGGCAAGGGCGTCGAGGGAACATAATAATGCAAACATTCTCACCCTTGGTGAAAGGGTAATCGGAAAGGGTTTAGCGCAGGAAATTGTTCAAATATGGTTAAAATCAGAATTTATTGAAGGACGGCATCTAAGACGCATCAATAAAATCTCGGATTATGAGAAACAATGAGCGCACGACCAGATTGGGATGAATATTTTATGGCAATTGCCGAGTTGGTTAGCACTCGGTCGACCTGTTTAAGAAGAAAAGTTGGGGCAGTTTTAGTATTTGATCGAAGGATTCTGGCTACTGGTTATAATGGTGCTCCCAGTGGATTAGCTCATTGCACTCTGGAAACCTGTCTTCGAGGGAAAAGACAAATTCCTTCCGGAAGTCAGCAAGAACTTTGCCGGGGATTGCATGCTGAACAAAATGTTATAATACAAGCAGCCCTTCATGGGGTGAGCACGAAGGGATCGATTTTGTACTGTACTCACAAACCTTGTTCACTTTGTGCTAAAATGATTATTAATGCCGGGATTTCAAGGATTGTCTATCAAAATCCTTATCCTGATCCTTTGGGAGATGAGTTGGTGAGCGAAGCAGGATTGGAAGTTTGCATTTTTAAAGGTGGGAATGTGTCGTGACATTTCTTCATTTAATCACGGCAAGCTTAGGGGCTTTTTTCTTATCCCTATTGTTTACTCCATTAATAATGAAGTTTTGTCAAAAAAAGAACCTTCTTGATCATCCTGATGGAAGTCGTAAAATTCATAGTACACCAAAATCCCGTTTAGGGGGGGTAGCGGTTGCAGGTTCCTTTTTCATTTCGCTTCTCTTTTTCCGCCTTTTTCTGCCTTATCCAGTGTCTTTTTGGTATATATTGGGTTTGGCATCAATTTTTTTAACTGGATTTTTTGATGATATTTTTAATTTACCACCTTGGAGCAAGCTATTAGGTCTCGGAGTTGGAGCTCTTATTCTCATTTTTGATGGAGTGGTTATTGAGTTCATCACTCTACCATGGAATGTCCTCTGGTACATTGGGATTTGGGGGATTCCTTTTACCTTTTTCTGGATTTTAGGCATTACCAATTCATTGAATCTTATCGATGGAATGGATGGTTTATCGAGTGGAATTGCCACAATTGCGGCCTGTACTTTAGGAATTATTGCCCTTCAACACGGGAGATGGGAATCGGCTTTAATTTCTTTCTTATTAATGGGTTCTTCAATGGGATTTCTACCTTATAATTTCCCTCCCGCCAAAATATTTATTGGTGATGGAGGAGCACTCTTTTTTGGGGGGGTTTTAGCAACCGTATCGGTCGAAGGAGCCCTTAAAAGTGCCACTACTTTTACTCTGGCTGTTCCCATTCTTATTTTGGGAATTCCAATACTCGATACCTTTTTTGCCATTGTTCGTCGGAAAAAGAATAAACTACCCATAACTAAGCCGGATCGTGGTCATCTACACCATCGATTATTAGAAAAAGGTTTAACTCAACGGGAAGTTATATTAGTTGTTTATTTGATTAGTGCTAGTCTTAGTATTCTTGCCATTTTAATTGACCGCTTCTTGACGAATAGCACCTATTCCCTCCTAATCACCTTATTACTTTTCTATGTTTCTTGGAAATGGGGAAAACATTTAGGTGTGACGGAGCTTTCGTGTGGGACTCAAAGTACCGAAAAGGTTTAAAATAGCCTTTATTGTTGGAACTCGTCCAGAAATAATTAAAACGGCACCGGTTTATTTAGCAATAGCTCATCAACCAGATTTGCAACCGGTTTTTATTAATACCGGACAACACAAAGAAATGTCTCACATGTTTTTGGATTTATTTAATATCACTCCTGATTATGAACTCAATATTATGAAGCCTAAACAATCCCTCAGCTCCTTGACTGCATCTATTCTTCAGGAATTAGAAATTATTCTTCAGAGGGAAAAACCCGATTGGGTCTTCGTTCAGGGTGATACAACATCGGCGTTTTGCGGTGCTTTATCAGCCTTTTATCAAAAAATCACTATTGGTCATATTGAAGCTGGTCTCCGTACCGGCGATATCTACAGTCCTTTTCCTGAAGAAATGAATCGAATTCTGGTTGGTCGATTAAGTACGTATCATTTTGCTCCGACCCAAAAAGCTAAAAATAATCTTTTAAGTGAAGGAATTTCACCTGATAAAATAATAATAACTGGAAATACTGTCGTTGACGCCCTTCACTGGATTCAAGCTCAAGATAAGAAGATTAGTTCTCCAGATATAAGTCAATTATTATCTTCGAATCCGATTCCAAGAATAGTTCTCGTTACGGCTCATCGAAGAGAAAATTGGGAGGGTGGCATAGCAAACGTAGCAAAAGCAGTGATCCATTTAGCAAAGCGTTTTCCTGATATTATTTTTATTTTTTCTGTTCATCCTAACCCGGTGGTAAAGAAACAAGTATATGCAATTCTTTCCCACCAGGTCAACGTCTTACTTCACAATCCGCTGGATTATTTTGATTTTATAAAAGTACTAAGCCAGAGTCTAGTGGCGATTAGTGATTCAGGAGGCGTACAAGAAGAAGCTCCATCTTTGGGAGTACCAGTTATTATTACCAGGTCAACAACTGAAAGGCCTGAAATTCTCGAAACTGGCATGGGGTATTTAGCCGGAACCGATCAAGCTACTATCATTAACCTTGCTACTGAAATATTAACACAAGAAAGAACGAGAAAAGCTCAAAGTATTTTTGGAGACGGATTTGCCTCTCAAAGAATAGTTCAATCTCTCCTTTTTACTTTTGGGAAGATGCAAAAAAAGCCGGATGAATTTTATTGTTGATTACGATTGATTAAGAGTATTGACCAGTTTTTCCTGCTAATTCTGCTGCTCGTAATCGAGCTAATGAACGTTTAAGGGCAGCTTCGGCACGAACAAAATCTGTTCCTGGAATTTTCTCTTTTATGCGCTGCTTGGCACGGGTGGCAGCTTCTTGGGCTCGAGCGACATCAATCGTATCAGCACTTTCAGCACTATCAGTAATAATGGTGACTTGATATGGAGTAATTTCTGCAGCACCCCCGCTAATTGCAATGTATTTTTTTTGATCATCAATGGTGGTATATTTCAACACACCAGTTAGAAGCTCTACCAAAAAAGGAGCATGTCCAGGAAGTACTCCTCTTAATCCATCAGGACATTCTAAGGTAATCGAAAGAACATCGGGAAAAATAAGAGTTTGTTCAGGTGTTACAATGTGGAGTTCCATCTTTTTCATTCGTTTATCAGCTCCTTCATTCGAGCTTCGACTTGTTCGATGGTACCCGTCATATAAAAAGCTTGCTCAGGCCAATCATCACAATGACCGTCAATAATTTTTTGAACGCCAGCTAAGGTTTTTTCCAAGGGAACAAACTCCCCTGGAATACCAGTATAGTTTTCAGCTGCGAAAAAAGGTTGAGTGAAAAAACGCTGGAGTTTCCGAGCTCGATTGACAATTTTTTTATCTTCGTCAGTCAGTTCATCGATTCCTAAAATAGCTATAATATCTTGTAACTCAAGATAATGTGCGATAATTTTGCGTGCTTTCTGAGCCAATCTCCAATGGGTGTCTCCGATAATTAAGGGATCAAGGGCTCTCGAAGTAGATTGTACTGGATCAACAGCGGGATAAAATCCCTGTTCAAATATTTTTCTTGAAAGAACGGTTATAGCATCAAGATGTGAAAAGGTCGTAGCTGGTGCTGGGTCAGTCAAGTCATCAGCAGGAACATATACAGCTTGAACTGAGGTAATAGACCCATTAATGGTTGAGGCAATTCGTTCCTCAACCATTCCCACTTCTTCTGCCAGTGTTGGTTGATAACCGACAGCTGAAGGAAGGCGCCCCAAAAGTGCTGATACTTCCGATCCCGCTTGTACATAACGAAAAATGTTATCAATAAATAACAAGACATCTTGAGAAAGAACATCCCGAAAATACTCGGCCATAGTGAGAGCAGTGAGTGCAACCCGAAAACGGGCTCCGGGTGGTTCATTCATTTGGCCAAAAACCAAAACGGTATGACTGAGCACACCGCTTTTTTGCATCTGAAGATAGAGCTCATTCCCTTCCCGAACTCTTTCTCCTACGCCAGCAAATACCGATACTCCACGATGTGCCGTAGCCGTCCGATGAATAAGCTCCATTATTAAGACCGTTTTCCCAACTCCGGCTCCTCCGAATAAACCAGTTTTTCCACCGGTGATGTAAGGACAGAGTAGGTCAATAATTTTTATTCCCGTTTCAAAGATTTGAGTTGATCCTGATCTTTCAGTGAGCGGAGGAGCAGAACGGTGAATCGCCATTTTCTGCTTGGCTTTAATTGGTGGCTTTCCATCTGATGGTTCTCCCAAAACATTGAACATCCTTCCTAAGGTTTCTTTACCGACAGGGACTTGGATGGGGTTTCCGGTATCCATAACTGTGGCCCCTCTTTGGAGGCCACTGGTATCCTGGATAGAAATACACCTCACTAAGCCCTCTTCAAAATGGCTTTGAACCTCAAGAATCAAAGGCTTTGAATAGCTTTTTTGATTTCTTTTCTCGATGATCAGGGCATTATGAATCGAGGGAACTTCTCTGGGATGAAACCTTACATCAATAACTTGACCGATGACCTGTTCAACAATTCCTGTATTCATCTCTTTCTCACTTTCACAATTTTTTTAAACTGTCCCTAAAACCTGGGAAGCACTGGTTACTTCATTAAGTTCCTCGGTAATTTTTTCTTGACGTCTTTTTTGATAGGCTATCCGCAAAGAATGAATCATATCTTCAGAATGACTGGTCGCGGCATCCATTATTTTTAAACGAGTTGCTTGTTCACTTAAAAACGATTCGATTAAAAAGACATAAAGTTGACTTGCGATATATTCAAAGGTTAAATGTTCAATGAGAGTTGGAATGGTACTGAGAATGTCGGTTTTTAGTTTGAAATCCAATTGGATTTCAATAGGGAGATTAATTCCCTGAAGTGGTATTGGAACTACTCTTTGAATAATTGGTCGATATTCATTGACCGAAAGGTATTGATTATGAGCGATATAAAGATGAGAAAAAAATTGTTGTTCGTGAAAAGACCGAATCGAATATAAAATTTCTCTAACATCTTGATAATGAGGAGTTTGGTGTACCGGAAGAGGATGGGTTAAAAGAACCTCATAACGACTCTTTTTGAATTGACTCATACCCTGAGTTCCTAAAACGATCAAATGAGGTTTATTCCCTTCATGTTCTTGGTCATCTATAAAAGTTTTCATTTTATGAGCTAAAACGGTATTGAAACCTCCAACCAGCCCTTTATCAGAAAAGATACCGATAAGGGCAAATCCACGAGGTGGGTGTGGGGTGATCATCTCTTCTTTATAATATAAATGGGCTATTTCATTGAATCGAAGAAGATGATTGGAAAAAACTCTGGCATTTTCCAGAGTCTTCTTTCCCGTTCTCCAACGAACTGCTGAAATAGTTTTCATGGCACGAGTTACATGTTGGATTTGTTTAATTAAATCAATTTGCTTTTTAATGATTTGTAATTTTGCCAATAGTTCTTTCCTTTACAAATATAAAATTTATTTTAGAATAAAAGTTTTGAGTCATAAAGAATCAGGAATAGAAAATTATTCCAAAAAATAATCAAACTAAGCTTGAACATTTTCTTTATGAAGAAAATGTTCGGTAAAAGTTTGAATAAAATCTTTCATTTCTTGTTCAAATTTTGAATTAAATTCTTTTTCTTTTCGAAGCTCATTTAATAAATCAGCCTTCTCATGAATGGCTGTTTGATAAAGGCTTGCTTCCCATTTTTTCAAGAGTGGAAGAGGGATGAGATCGATGAGACCTTGAGTTGCAGCATATACAGCTAATATTTCCAGCGAGACATCCAAAGGTTGATATTGAATTTGTGTTGTTAATTCCAAAACTCTTTTTCCGTGCTCCAATTGGCGAGTTGTTAAGATATCCAATTCCGAACTAAATCTAGCAAAGTCTTCTAACTCGAAATATTGAGCTAAATCAAGTCGGAGACGGCGCGCAATCTTTTTCATAAATGGGGTTTGGGCTTCTCCACCAACCCGAGATACTGAAAGACCAATGTTAATAGGTGGTAAAAAACCCTTAGCAAATAGATTACTTTCCAAATAAATTTGACCATCGGTAATCGAAATTATATTCGTTGGAATGTAGGCAGATATATCACCTTCTTGGGTTTCTACGATTGGGAGTGCAGACATTGACCCACCACCCAGATCATTGGATAGCTGTGCGCTTCTTTCCAATAAACGTGAGTGCAAATAAAATATATCGCCCGGATAAGATTCCCGTCCTGGAGAACGCCTCATAAGTAGTGAGAGTGATCGATACGCTACTGCATGCTTGGAAAGGTCATCATAAACAATTAATACATCTTGACCATTCCTCATGAAAAATTCTGCTATTGTACATCCGCTGTAGGGAGCCAGATACAGTAAAGCCGGAGAATCTTCAGCTGAAGTTGAAACAATGATGGTATAAGTAAGAGCGTTAAACTTTTTTAATATATCAACCATTTCAGTGATTGCCGATAATCTTTTCCCAATCGCGACATATACACATAATACATTTTTCCCTTTTTGGTTAATAATCGTATCGATGGCAATAGTGGTTTTACCGGTTCTTCGATCACCAATAATTAATTCCCTTTGTCCTTTCCCGAGCGGAATCATGGCATCAATCGTTTTTATCCCAGTGAAGAGAGGTCTATGAACTGGTTGCCGTTGGATGACATCAGGGGCTTGCTGCATAATTGGTCTTTTGTGGCGACAATTGAGCACCGGATTTCCATCCAAAGGGTTCCCTAAAGGATCAATAATGCGACCTAATAACTCATCACCAACTGGAACCTCTAAAACTCGATTGGTGCGAAATACCCGATCTCCTTGGTGAATGAGGGAATAATCTCCAAATAGAATGCAACTCATTCTTTCTTTTTCTAAATTAAATACCTGTCCTTTTAAACCATGAGGAAAAATGAGCATTTCACCCATCATGGCTTCTTTTAGTCCGGAAATAGTAATAACTCCATCTTGGACTTCGGTCACTTCACCAATTTCATTAATCTCCGGTTCTGGAATATATTCTTGGACAATTTGTTTGGCTTTTTTTAAAGTATCGGTTAAAACGGTCATTTACAGAATACCTTCTCTCATCTTATCGAGCTGAGTCCGTAAACTGCAATCGATTAACATTTCTCCGAAGATAATGATGATCCCTCCAATGAGAGAAGGATCAACTTCTTCTTGGAAGACCATTTCTTCAACCTTGCCAATTCGGGATAATTTCTTCTTTACTATATTTTTTTGCATTTCAGTCATGGGAAAGGGAGTAATGAATTTAACGATTTTTTGATTATTGTTGTCCATATTGTACATCCGATTTCAATTCAATTTTATTAATTGCTTCCTCTAATAGTTGATCAATCAATTGATCCTGTTTAGAAACATCTATTCGTTCTCGAAGTAATTTAGCTGCCATCTCAGTTGAAATATCAATGATTTCGAACTTTAGTTCGGAAAAAAGTTTGTCAATTTCAATTCTGGCTTTTTCTTCAGCAGTTTTTTTTATTTTTTCGCTTTCCTGATAAGCTTCGTCTATTATCTTTGATTTAATTTTTACCGCTTCTTGATTGGCAAGTTCCTGCATTTCTTGGAATTTAATATGAATATTTTTACTTTCTTCTTCATACTTTAAACGAAGCTCCTCAATTGCTTTTTTTCCTTTTTCGATTTTATCCATTTCTTCTTGAATGTAATTTGACCGTTT
>JAAYUP010000235.1 GCA_012517635.1 Candidatus Atribacter alterifermentans | reverse complement strand
CTGCAGTCTGCATACCAATTTCTTTCAGCCAGTCACCAAATGAATTTTCAAAGAACGAATCAAAAGCAAAGTCAAGAAACATGATGATACAACAAAAACTCCCTTCTTGAGAGTGATTGATTCCCCATCGGTTGATAAAATCATAAAACAATCCTTACACCATCAGTATGATAAACTGAATCCTGCTGAGCTTAAACGACAAATGGTTCAAATTCAAAACCAATTGATTGAAATCGTTGCTTTAAAAAATGATTCTCTGTCTTCCCCCAAGGAGGTGAATTTGGTATAGAATCTTATACGAGGCATCGAATCCATTTCATCAAGATTTTTAGGTGAGGCATCACTTAATGATCACCAGTGTAAGCTCAAACACATGTTGTTGAAAGTTAAGATTATTACAAACAAACCAAGGATATTTTCCAACGTAGTGGTAAGGAAAACATGTAAGGGATAATTTGTGATGTAGTTACTTCAGCTCTTTTCCTCCTCTTTTGAATGTATAGGAGAGCTCCATATCATCACTGAAGGTCTAAACGTCGATGCTCGATTGCTCGGTTCCACTGTTTTCTTTCCATATCCAACGAAACCACCTCTTGGTACGAAGTAACTCTTCTTCACACTCATAAGTTTTGAAAAGGAAAGAGTTAGCAAAAACAAGAGGGTTTGGTTAGATTTTAGAAATGAAAATGAGATTTTGAGATTTGGGAAATTGAATGAAATCAGGAAAAGGATTGGATCAAGAAAAGATAAATGGTTTTTTAGTTAGGTTTTTTAAAAAATGCTTCAGATGTTCCTTCGATACGATTTATTAGAAGCTATACAAGCCCCTCAAAAATGTGTAAAGGTAATACAACTTGTTTTAAAAAAGAAAGGGGGCTCTATGGCCTTCTTATAACGTGAAAAACTTTATATTTCTTTTATTAAGTATTAAAAAGAGCTTTAATACTTTAAATTAAGTGACATGGTATCACTCTATCCATAAAGATGGCAATAAACATAATGATCTGATCCAGAATACACCAATTGTGGATAAGATTTTTGGCAAATATTCATTACTTGAGGACAGCGAGAATGGAAATAACATCCCTCAGGAAGGTTTATTGGAGAGGGGATTTCCCCAGTGATTTCAGGAATTTTTGTCTTCCCTTCATCTTCTAAATTAAGCATAGAAGCTAATAACGCTTTTGTATAAGGATGCTTTGGAGTATTAAATATATCTTCTTTTGAACCCTTTTCGACTATTCTTCCAAGATACATCACAACGACAGTGTCACTTATGTCTTGAACTGCATGTAAATCATGAGAAATAAAAATATAGCTATTTCCAATTCTTGATTTGATGTCAATAAACAAATCAATCAAATCAGCAGTATTCTCAACATCAAGGGACGAAGTTGGTTCATCTAGTACAATTAGCGGAGGTTCGTTTGCTATAGATAAAGCTATTGCAATGCGCTGTAATTGACCGCCGCTTAACTGGTGGGGATATCTGTCCAAGATAGTACTATCCAAATGAACTCGTTTTAGTAACGACTTAATTTTCAAATCAATGTCTAAATTGTCTCCATTATTCCATATGAGAAAAGGCTCTTGTAAAATTTTTTTTATTTTCATTCTAGGATTTAATGCATTATGAGGATTTTGGAAAACAACTTGTATCGATTTCCTATATTTTCTGAAATCCTTTAGTTTTAAGTGAGCTATTTCTTGGTCTTTAAAAGTGATAATCCCATCGGTAACATCGGTAAGTCTTAAAATGCACCTACCTAAGGTAGTTTTCCCGCAACCACTTTCACCTACAATTCCAACCGTTGTATTTTCAGGAACATCTAAAGTAATCCCATCAAGGGCCTTAACCATCAATTTAGAATTTTTAATTGGAAAGTATTTTTTAAGATTCTTAATTGACAATAAGTTCATTAATCAAGGCCCTTCCCACAAAATGATTTTGGTTTATCTCTATAAAATGATTCTTATTGTTTTCTAGATTTGATTTCAAAATTAATTTTTCATACTCTTTAAAGGAATTTATCATCTTTTCCCTAAAATCATTTTTTTTCCTATTTTTATAATTCGACTTCGCAATATTAATTAGTTTTACAGTAAAGGGATGAATTGGATTAGAAATAATTTCATGAACATCACCATATTCTACTATTGACCCATTACTCAAAACGCACATCCTTTGACAAAGATGCGCAATTAATCCAATATCACGAGAAGCAATGATAGTCGAACGTTTTGTTTTTTGAATAATATCTAGCATTAAATTAAAAACCTGAATTTGAATAGTAGCATCTAAACCACCAGTTGGCTCATCAGCCAAGAGAAGATTTGGTTCACAGATAAGAGCTAGGGCAACAATAATTCTTTGAGCCATACCACCACTCAATTCGTAAGGATAAGCGTGGTATCTTTTTTCTGGATCAGGAATCCCCACTTTTCTTAATAAATCAACAATTTTTTTATCAGCATCCCCTATATTATCTTTAAAATGTGATAAATATAAATCCTTAATTTGTTTTCCAACAGGTTCAATAGGATTAAGCCTCCAATGAGGGTTGGGGTAAATACTAGCAATTTTTTTCCCTCGAATAGTACTCATCAACTCATTTTCCGAAATTTCTAGAAGGTTCTGATGATTGAATAAAACTTTGCCACTTTTCATCTTAAGGGGTTCTTTTAATGAATTTATTATTGAATTTAATAATACACTTTTACCCGATCCTGAGCCTCCAATAATTCCAAAACATTCTCCTTCGAAAATCTCTATATTTATATTTCTTAATATTTCTTTTTCTGCTTCTTGTATTACTACGTTGAGATCTTGTATTTCGAGAATAATATTGTTCACAGACATTATCTCCAGTTTCTCGGATCCAGGGTCTCACTAATGCCTTCACCCAACATTGATAGTCCAAAAATAGTTATACATAATACAACTCCAGGAAATACCGAAGGCCACCATTGTCCAGTAACCATATTTTTTGCACCAACTGAAATCATCAAGCCTAATTCTGGAGTTGGCATTCTTACTCCTGCCCCAACAAAACTTAAACCGGCCGTAAGCAGTATTGACGCTGCAATACATACTGATATCTGAGTAATAGCCGGAGAGATTACATTCGGTAAAACGTGTTTAAAAAGAATTTTTGAATCTGTGTTGCCAACAGCTTTTGCCTGCTCGATGTAGAGATTTTCTCTCACACTGAGTACCTCTGTTCTAACTAACCGGGTAAATACAGGTGTCCATAAAAAAGCTAAAACATAAATAACATTTGATATTTTCTGACCAGTAGCGGTAACTATTGCTAATCCGAGGATAAACACTGGAAAAGCTTGAATAACATCCATAATTCTCATAATAATTATACTCATAATTCCTGAAATGCTTTTATTGTTTTCATAATAACCAACATATAAACCCAGAGGAATCCCAAAAATCATTCCTATCAAAGTAGCAAAAAAGGCGATCATTAG
>JAAYUP010000234.1 GCA_012517635.1 Candidatus Atribacter alterifermentans | reverse complement strand
ATGAAGAAAAAAAACTAAAAGATGAGATCCTCACGCCCTCACAAAGCGAGGGCTCAGGATGACAGATGAAAGGCACACCCCCCTAACCCCCCTCAATGGGGGAATTCATTTAATGGTATTTTCAGGATAGATAGAATAAACACGAAAAAGGAGAGATGCTACTATGATGAGTAAAAAGCTTGAAGATGCAATCAATGAACAAATTAAAAACGAATTTTTTTCCGGTTATTTATATCTTTCGATGGCAGCCCAAGCTGAAGCAATGAATTTACCCGGTGTAGCTCATTGGTTTCAGGTACAGGCGAAAGAAGAGCAAGAACACGGGATGAAATTTTATAATTTTATTAATGACCGAGGGGGTCATGTTCTTTTAAAGGCAATAAATCAACCAGAGACCGAATTTAAAAATGTTCTTGATATGTTTGAGAAAACTTTGGAACACGAAAAACTGGTAACCTCGATGATTAATAACCTTTATGAGATAGCTTTGAAGGAGAAAGATTATCCGGCTCAAATTATGTTACAGTGGTTTATTGATGAACAAGTAGAAGAAGAGAAAAACGCTACAGATATTATTGCAACCCTCAAAATGATTGGTGAAAAAGGTCAAGGACTGCATATGCTAGATCGTGAGCTGGGAAAAAGAGAAGAATAATTTTTTGGTCAAAGAATGGGCAAATACGATTTGCCCATTCTTTGTTTTTGGAGGGAAAGAATGCCAGAGCGTTCCCAGGATTGGTATAATCAAGCTCTTCGTGACTTAGAACAAGCCATCGATTCTCAAAAGTCAGATCGCCATGAATGGGCGTGTTTTGCTGCTCAACAAGCCGCTGAAAAAGCGGTAAAAGCTCTTCATTTAAAAAACCGCCAAGAAGCTTGGGGACATGTTGTATCTCGTCTATTGCGTGAACTTCCTCGTTCAATAGAAGTTCCAGATCTACTCATTGAAAAAGCCCGAGTTTTTGATAATTATTATATCCCAGCTTGTTATCCCAACGGCCATCCTGAGGGAGCCCCTTTTGAGCATTATGGAGTTTTACAAAGCTCGGAGGCCATTCAATATGCCAGTGAGATCATTGAATTCATCGGTCATCAAATGGCCAAATGAAAAACAAGTTATTTCTTCTCTTAAAAAATGGGGAGATACCCTTCGCCAAACGAAGCACAATGTAGTTCGAATTGGATACTTTGGTTCCTATGCCCGGAGAGATTGGGGAGTGGGAAGCGATTTAGACCTCATCATTATATTATCCCAATCCGATCTCCCTTTTGAAAGAAGAAACCAAGGTTGGCAAGAATATCAATTACCAGTACCGACCGATATTCTCATTTATACCCAGCAGGAATGGGAAACAATGAAGAAAGAAGAAATATACCTTTTTTTAAAAAGATAAATCGTGAAATAAAATGGATACATTGGGAATAATTGTTCGTCAAGATTTCGAATTTTTCCAAGACAATTTCTATATTTAACCTTTCGAGTGTAAGTTTGAGCTCATTATCCATCTATCGATACGATGTTTAAACATATTACTGCATTATTTTATTTTTTGATTTGTTAGAATCCTCTTTTATTGTGGTTACATTATTGATATAATGAAACTACATTATAAAAATTTTCCTGAGGAAAAAATTATGATGAAGAAAGTTGGAATTCGAGAGCTTAAAACTCATCTGAGTGGGTATATTGAAAAAGTGAAATCAGGAGAGAGGCTGGTTATTAGTGAAAGATTAAAACCGGTAGCATATCTTATTCCATTTGATACATTGGAATTACAAACTATATGGAGATTGGTTGAAAACCATACTTTGCAGTGGAATGGGTCGAAACCAAAAGGTTTGAAAGAAAAAATTAAATTAAAAGGGCTAAAATTGACATCACAATATATCGCCGAAGATAGAGAAAAATGATAGCCTATTTTGATACGAGCGCTTTGATTAAATTTTACATCGATGAAAAGGATTCTGATTTAGTGAAAAAAACCTTAAAAGACTCAGAGGTAATTTTCACTTCAAAAATAGCTTATGTTGAAATGTTTTCGGTTTTTTCACGGATAAAGAGAGATCAAGCAATTACTGAAAATGATTATCGAAAAATGTTAAAAAGTTTCATTATCGATTGGGAAAGCTATGCAGTTATCGATATCACCGATCGGACTTTGAATATTACAAGCCAATTATTTGAGTTTTATCCCCTGAGGAGCCTTGATGCTCTTCATTTGGGATCAGCACTTCTTATCCAAAAAGAAATTGATGATGATATCACTTTTGTTTGTTTTGATAACCGACTTTGGAAAGCAGCTAAAGAAGAAAATTTCAAAGTTATTCCTGAGAATTTGAATGATTGAGATGTTGAATTTAAAAATCAAATTTGAATCCCGAAAAAGTGTGCTTTAAATATCATTTCTAAAAAGATATTATTTAAGAAAAACAAGAATAAGCGAGGAGAAATAAATGAATTACCGAATATTTGGGAAATGTGGGTGGGCAGTAAGTGAAATTGGTTTTGGTGCTTGGGCAATCGGAGGAAGTTGGGGAAAAGTACAGGAAGATGATGCCATTGCAGCCCTCCATCGGGCTATTGATTGCGGTTTAAATTTCATTGATACGGCTGATGTCTATGGAGATGGAAGAAGTGAAAGGATTGTTGCCAAGGTTCTCAAAGATCGAAAAGAGAGAATCTATGTCGCAACGAAAGCAGGAAGACGCCTCTCGCCCCATGTGGCCGATGGATATAACCGGCAAAATTTAAATACTTTTGTCGATCGAAGTTTAAAAAATTTAGAGGTTGAAACCATCGATCTTCTTCAACTTCATTGTCCTCCTACTGAAGTCTATTATCGACCGGAGGTTTTCGAAGTATTAGATGATATGGTACAACAAGGGAAGATTCAGAATTACGGAGT
>JAAYUP010000233.1 GCA_012517635.1 Candidatus Atribacter alterifermentans | reverse complement strand
TTATACTTTTGGGGGAAGTGCGACCTCAGGTGCTTTAGCTCGTTGGTTCCGGGACGAGTTTGGTCGGTATGAGAAAGAAGTCAGTAAAAACACTGGCATATCAGCTTATACCTTACTTGAATTAGAAACCAACGGTATTGGTCCAGGGAGTGAGGGAGTCATCGTTCTTCCTTATTTTATGGGTGATCGTTCACCGATTTGGGACCCGGATGCTCGAGGAACGATCACAGGGTTGTCTCTCTATCATACTCGAGCTCACGTTTACCGAGCGATGTTAGAAGCAGCGGCTTATTCACTTAGACATAATATGGAAGAAGCAATAAAGGTTGGAATGAAGCTCGATCCCGATTGTTGGATTGTGGGTGGTGTTGCCAAATCAAATTTCTGGGTTCAAATATTTGCCGATATCACCGGATTTAATATGAAACGACTTTCAAAAGACGTCGAAGCGCCCTTTGGTGATGCTTTCCTGGTTGGTTTGGGAACCGGGGTTTTCGATAAACCTGAACGTATCAAGGAGTGGGTCGATTTTCGGCCAGTTATTACTGTCAATCAAGAAAACCATGCTCTTTATAACAAATACTATAAGATATTCCGCGATCTCTATGAAAATACCAAAAACATTATGAAAGAGCTGGTTGAGATATAAAATATATTTGTTGAAAAATAATTAATTGGTTGTGGAATACAAAAATAAAAAAGATAAATTCCACAACCAATTTATCATAAAAAACAGAATTTTAATTTATTGTTTAGAAAATAATGGTAATATTAACCAAATAGATTATAATAGATTATGATAGAATCCTGGAGAGGAAAGATATGAACAATCGAGAACGCCTCAGAAAAGCGATAAATCATCAAGAACCCGATCGGGTCCCTCTGGATTTGGGAGGGATCGTGAGCGGCATCACTCGTGTTGCTTATCGCAATCTCAAAAATGAGATCAATGTACCTGTTAATTCAAATGAATATGTGATTGATCGAATACAGCAGTTGGTAAAACCCGACGAACAGATTCTTGATTGGTTCCAAATTGATACCAGATATGCTTATCAAGAAGTTCCACCAGAAATATGGAGCAAGGATAGCCCAGATTCTATTTGGGTTGATGAATGGGGTATAAAACGGCGTTTTACTGGACTCTATTTTGATATGATAGGACATCCGCTTTCTCGAGTAGAATCCCTATCAGACTTAGAGAAATTATATTGGCCTGATCCCCATCAAGATCAAACCTCTTATGATTTACTGCAAACCCAGGCTGAAAAATTACATCAAAGCGAGAAAGCAGTAATTGTCAATATCATTGGTTCCTGTTTTGAATTTGGTTGGTATCTTCGTGGGTTTGAAAAAATGATGATGGATTTGGTACTCAATCCTGATCTTGCCTGTGCAATTTTGGATATTATGCTTGAATTCCAAATCGGACAATTTGATGAGTTACTCAGTCGAACGGGAAACCTCATAGATGTAATCCTTTGTGGAGACGATTTAGCCACTCAGAACAGTCCCTTTGTTTCTCTTGATCTTTATCGCCGGTATATAAAGCCTCGCCAAAAAAAGCTCTACGATTTTATTAAAACTAAAACCAATGCGCCTATTTTTTATCATTCCTGTGGTGCAGTATCTTCCTTTATCCCAGAATTAATTGAAATTGGTGTACAAATCCTGAATCCCGTTCAAGTGAAAGCACAGGGTATGGATTTAGGTAAACTAAAAAAAGAGTTTGGGAAACAAATCGTTTTCTGGGGTGGGATTGATACCCAATACGTTCTTCCTTTTGGAAAACCATCCGAGGTTCGAGATGAGGTTCGGCGCCGGATCGACGAATTAGCTCCAGGAGGTGGCTATGTATTGGCAGCAGTTCACAATATTCAGGCCGATGTTCCGCCCAAAAATATTATCACTATGTTTGAAGAAGCTATTCAATTTGGAAGGTATTAAAATCTTAAATTCTATCAAGGAGGTGGTGTAATTCAATAGGTTGGCAAGAATCGAATTGAATTAAACCTTAAAAAAACTTTTAGGAGGGTAAAAAATGAAGAAAAATTGGGTAATATTTTTGATTATTACGGTGTTTTTGGTGAGTGTGACTTCTTTAGCTTTTGGACAAGAGAAAAAACCAGCTGAAGGCATGTATTTTCGATTAGTTACTCATGGAGGGGATGACCCCTTCTGGGCAGTCGTTCAGCAAGGCATGTTGGATGCTGCTAAAGAATTAGGATGCCAGGTTGATATTGATTTAGCAGGTTCAGATTTAGCTCTGCAACAAAAAAGATTTGCTGAAGCTGTCGCTCAAAAACCAAATGGGATCGCTTTAGTTATTAATGATGATACTGCCTGGGATAAACCGGTAGAGGAAGCTTTGGCTGCTGGGATACCAGTTATTGGTATAAATAACGATGATTCAAGAGGACCGGCTGGAAATAAAAGACTGTGCTATATCGGCCAAAGCGAAGAGAGAGCTGGCTATATGATTGGGTTACGCCTCTTCCAGGAAGCAAAAGAGAAGGGAATTGATCTCACCAAAGCTCACGTCGCGATGCCGGTTGAAGTTCCGGGAGCTAATTATGGTGTTCTGAGATCAAACTGTATAAAAAGAGCAGCTGAAGAGTTTGGAATCGCATCGTTTGAAATAGTCGATGCTGGCGGGTTAGAAATGACCACTGCTGAACAACGTGAAACTTCTTATTTATTGGCTCATCCAGAAACTACTTTTATGATCGGTTTGGGTGCAATTGCTACTGACCGTTTAACTGATTCCCTTAAAAATGCTGGGAAAGAACCAGGTGAGGTTATTGCCGGAGGATTTGATACCACTGCTGCAACACTGAATGGACTGCGGGAAGGATACATAACTGCAACTATCGATCAACAACAATATCTGCAAGGATATTATGCTGTAAATGTTCTCTATCTTTATAATAAATATGGGTTTACTCCAAACATTGATACCGGTGGGTATTTAGTTGATAGTATTGAGAAGATCGACATGATTGAGAAACTTTCCCCATTGCATGTCAGATAAATTTAAATTCTGGCTGGTTGCTATAGTAACCAGCCAGAATTTTCTGATGATCTACCAT
>JAAYUP010000232.1 GCA_012517635.1 Candidatus Atribacter alterifermentans | reverse complement strand
TGCCTTATGCGGTAATTCCACCAAGGGAATCATTGCCAGAGACCTACCAGTTGTTATTCCAAAGGCTCATGATTGTATTACTCTTTTTTTGGGATCGAGAAGGAAATACCTTGAAGAATTTAATAATCATCCTGGAACCTATTATTACACACCGAGTGCAGTGGAGAGAGGATCTGCGGTGGGATCGGAAACCAATGAAAATTTAGAAAAAAAATACAAAGAATATCTTGCGAAATATGGGGAGGAAAATGCTCGATATTTAATGGAAATTGAAGAAGGTTGGATGAAACACTATAATTATGCTGCCAGCGTTGATTTTGAACTTTTTCGTTTTTTAAATTATCATGACAAAGTAAAAAAGATCGCTCAAAAGAAATCTCTTCAATACCGAGAAATTGAGGGGGATCTCATTTTATTAAAGAAACTTCTTAATGGAGATTGGAACCATGATGAATTTCTTGTGCTTCAACCAGGACAAAAAGTAGCAGCAACCAATGATGATTCAATTATTGTTGGTGTTGATATTCAGGAGTAAATTTATTTTTCATCAAAATTTTAATTTTTAAGGATTAAACACATTTATGAAACATGAGAAGGAGGGTTATTCAATGTTCTCTTTAAAAAATTCTTGGTATTGGTTGATCGGCTTAACGGGATTATTCTTTTTTTTAATAGTTATGCCAGTAAATGCTGATGATTCAACGGTAAGCTTGCCGCCTTTAAACCCATCACCTTTAATTGAATCTGCTCCAGGCGGGCTTCCTCAAATGGAAAGCGGTGAGCAGCTCCCATCATTTGATCAACCCAATATAAATGTCTACCAGGACCCTCAAGGAAAATACACTATTACCTTCCCACAGGGAACAACACAACAACAAGGTCCCGATGATGATATCGTTGCTTTTTCGCTTCCCGATCAAGCTAAAGCCTATTTACCCAAAGTAACGAATCCAGAAGAAAACTTAGAAGCATTTTTAGACATTGAGGATGATATTTTAGGTCAAGGTGGTAACAAGGTTGGTCAAAGTGTTATTCAAGTAGGGGATCGAACGGCTCAGGTTAATCTTTATGGAATGGAGGGAAACGCTCTCTCTCAAATGATCGGTCAGGAATTTAACCAAAACCTCATGTATGCAATTGTGATGGTGTTGTATCCGAATACCAACTTAATGACCATAATAATTTTACCCAAAGATGCTTATAAAAATGCACAACCCTGGATTTTGGAAACGATTAAAGGCGTCGTTTTTCAATAGCAAGTAGGAAAAGGTATGGAGATGGATAAACACTTATCTTTTTTTGATTTCCAAAAAGAAAAGTTCTAAAAAGGGGAGTTGGAGAAAACGTCGAGAGGACCAATTAATTTTACTCCAATAATTGCAGGTATTAGTGCTACCGTTGCCGTAATCAGTTTCTTTTTAGGATTACCCAATAATTTCACTTTAAATCTCAGCTTTCAAGAAGGAATGGTTTTACAAGGAGAAAAAATAACTACTGAAATTCGAATAGATGCGACTTGGAGGAATCGGCAACGAGTAAGCTTAAGCGCCTCGGGAGGGCCTGAGGGAACGATTTATACTTTTTCTCCAGCTTCTGGCCCATCCCGACCAGGTTTCACTTCAAATCTGTCCATTATGGTTGATAAAAATTCTTTACCTGGGCGTTATGAAGTGATTATAACAGGCATAGGGAGTAATGGTGAAGAGAGAAATAACAAGTATTTTTTAAATATAAAACCTGCCCCAGTTCAGCAAGTCAATTCACAATCACAGGTTGCGAGTGGGGTTGGCCAAGTCGTTTTTCCTGCCTATGTCGGAGATCTGTTTTCTCTAACGGGACGATTAGGGGATGCTGATGATTTATCTCTTGATTTAACCTCCACAGAGGACCCCCGTTCTGTTCCTTCATGCCTAAAGGTGATTTATTCAACCTCTCGTACCCCTATCAAAGGATGGGCGGGTCTATACTGGCAATATCCAGATCCAACGACAGGATATGAACCAAACGGGAAAAACCTGACTGGGTCAAATCATCTAACTTTTTGGGCGAGAGGCGAGAAGGGAACGGAAAAGGTAAAATTTTTGGTAGCCGGTGCAACCACCGGTTTTATTACACTAACTAGCAAGTGGAAACAATACACCCTTGATTTATCAGGTAAGGATCTGAGCAACGTTAAAGGTGGGTTTTCTTTTATGGTAAATCGGACCTTAAATCCTAATGGTTGCACTTTTTATCTTGATGATATTCGCTATGAAAGGTGAGACCGAATAAGGTTCGGTCTCACAAAAATTTATATCAATCTTAAGAAAAGTTGACCGATTGGATCAGTTGAGTTAGCCAGGACTGAGCAGTTTGATATTCATCTTGGGGAAGGTAAATAATTATAAGAAGAGGTTTCTCAACATAACGAGCTGTGAGTAAGGCAAAATTACGATTATTTTCAAAATATTGGTAAAGCTTTATCTCAATGACTTGAGAACCCACGGATAAATTTGATTGATTTTGGAAAGATTTACCTGAAACTGTCTTCGCCTCGGCTTGTTTCAATTGATCGACTAAATCTGATGCTACAATTTCAATGAGGCTTTGATTGGGACCATTATAGATGGTTTGGATTGAAGAAGTTTCCTTCAAAGTCGTTCCTTGAGGAAGCGGAACATGGATACCAAAATGACCAGCCTGACTGACGAAGCTTAATTCATGAGAAGGCTGGTTTTGATTTTTTTCTTCGGTTGAAACAAATTCTAAAACCTGGTTAAAATGAGTTTCTAATTGATTAAAATCGGCTATGCTGGAGTAAAAAAGAAAAGAGTAAGCTAATTTATTATAAATAACCAATACAGCCCGCGCTCTTAGCTGAAGAGTTCCATTGCTAAATAGAAAATCATGTTGAACTGCAGGAAGGCCTGCCAAAGTAGTTGGCTTGCTTTCGAGTGGAACATAAAGTTCAAATTCAGGTGGTTTTAACCGATTTTTTTGAATATATTCTAAGTACTCCTCTGGGGTTTTGTCGCTTTCGAGAGATTCTTGAAAGACAATCAATTCAGCGATTACAATTCGTTGTTGATTAGGAAGCTGAAAATAGGCTATTTGGGAGGGATCGCTGATTGATTGTTTTACCCATCCAGGAGGATCGGTTATGAATAACTGCTGGTTCTTTGTAGGGCTTATTAATGGGGTGATTAGAATCGTGTTTTTTGAATCGGTATTTGGTTCGATTGGTTGGTGATTGGTTGGAGAGGGTTGAAGGGGAATGCTGGGTGTTGCCAAATCCTCTGGAAGAGAGGTAACAGCTATGCTTGGTTGAGGGGATAATTGAGGAGTAGCAATTGGAGTTATTTCGGTTAGAGCAGGATCTGGAGACGGAGAAGCTGTACTAACCGAAGGTAATCCTCCGAGATTTGATTCACATTGAAACTTATAATTGAGAGCCTGTGCATTATTTGGGTCAATTTTTAAAATAGCCTCAAGCTCAATGTAAGCATCAAGATAATTGCCTTCTTGAAATAATTGAATCGCTTTTCCCAATATGACATCAGTCTGAGTTTGGTTTTGAGCGTTGGTTGATAGAGGTATACAAAAGATAAAAAAAAGGAAAATGAAGAAAGAAATTTGAAAAGATTTTTTTAAAAAAGCCAGCACTAAATTTTTTCCTCCTCATTCACAAAATATATCTTGAAAATACCGGAACGTTTTTTAAGGGAATTCTTTTAGAGTAACCAACCAAGATCTCATCCTAGGTTTTCACCCTCATTTAATGCTGCAAAAGCAGCAAGGACGTCTATCCTTATTATGATATATCTTTTAAACATAAGTTTCATTAGCCGACTGACCAAAAATTTGTTTTTTTCTGATTTCTATCCAATTATAAAGCAGGAAAGATGTATATCTGCTTTTGATTCGAACTAAGGTATCTTCATACCGGAACTCAAGAATATCTCGAAAATGAGTGTTGACTCCTTTCATTTTTAAAATGTTCATTGGCATTGATCCAATCTGGATGACATCATTTTCAATGGTTAGTCTTTGGTGAAAGGTCTTAATGAGACTGGTAGTGCGATCATTTCTTATGGAGACTTTAACCGAAGGGAAAGTTACTTTAGGTAAATCATGGAGCAAGTGAGAAAAAACCTCGATTTGATGATGAAATAAGTCGGGTAATGTTCTTCCTCCGATAAAGCCAAAATCATCAATGAACCAATGATTTCGACAGGATGAGCAAAAGACTTCTTCCCATCTGCCAACAAGAGTGTGGAAGCTTGAACAATGAGGACAGATCCAGAGCACTCGTTCTATCCCTTGAGCTTTTCTTTTTCCAGGGTAAGGAATCAGATGTTTCTTTTGCCATTCCCACTCTGAATGATGAATAGATTCCATAGCTGAATAGTCAGAGAAAGTTTTAAAATGTATAAATATTTTTGATTTTCTTCCATTATCGGCCCAAACTGGGTGTGATAACCAGGCTCCCTGTATACAAGCGGCAACTATAGGAATATCTAGAGAGAGAATCAGCTTGTTCATGCTTTTTGGAGAAATTAAATGGTTTTGAAAATCACCTGTCCAGGTGATCGTTCCTTCAGGAAAAAGACCAACAACTCCACCATGATTTAAAATGTTATAAATAGAATAAAGCATGGCGGGATCAGGTCGAGATTTAAATTTTTGAATGGCTCCTATCTTTTTGAGAAAAAAACGCTCAAATGGATTTTGAAAGGAAATTTGTGCAATAACCCAGGAAATAGGAATATCAACAAAGGGAGCAATAAAGAATGGATCGATCGGGTTTACATGATTACAGATTAGAAGAAATGGTGGTTTGGGGATTTTCCCAAAAAATTCAAGGTGATAAAATTTATTTACTAAGGGAGAAACCCATTTTTTCCCAATCTTCCATAAAAGAGTATCAGCTGGTAAGCTCATACTACATCACCAATTTCACTTTAAATTTTTTGTTTGTCCCTATGTTGAAATACTCGTGTTATAATTAAACTATATTTTCGTTCGATTATATCAAGTAATTGAATTTTACTAATGAAAAATTGATCGTTATTAATGTGAAATTACAAAAAGATTATAATTCATAATTAAGGAATAGAGCTTTTACTCAAGGGATCAAAGGTATAAAATACTCAAGAAAAAAAATAGAGGAGGATCTGGACAAATGTCAGACGAGATGCCACATCCAGGCCATGAAAAGCATCTTTGTCATCTTCAATACAACGGTTATATGAATCAAAATTTTAGTGATTTTAAAAAATTAGTTATGGATCCACAATATATTTGCCGGAAATGTGGGAGGGCTGCCAATCAGGCAAGTAGTCTTTGCCAGCCGGAAAAGTTATAGAAAAAACTGGATGAGGGTGGGTACCCACCCTCAAAGTTACTTATTTTCTTGACTAACCAGTACCATAGGTTGACCACAGCAGATTAATTCTCCACCACCAACCGTCTTTACCTCTACAATGTTTCCACATATTTTACATTCAAAGATTTGTCCAATTTTTTCAACTTTTGGCATTACAGTGACCTCCTTAGTAACAATCCAATAGTATAAAATAGTTTAAGTCTATTTTCCTTACTTTTATTCCAATTTAGAATGAATATTTTAGTAGGGTAGTCTGATTTTGAATTCCTGTCAAGCTATTCTTTCATTTAAAAAACATCCTGAGATTGGGAATCATGTATTAATGAAGTGGGTTTTTATTAAAACAAGAGGAAAAAAATGGAACTCAGTGAACCAAAAAAAGGTCGGAAATATATTAAAGGTAAAAAATAAAATTGTTGGAGGTAGAAGTAAGATGTTCAAAAATAAAAAATTAAATTATGGATTTTTATTATTAGCATTAGTAATTTTTACCCTATCAAGTGCTTCCTGGTCGGCAACAGTTCT
Organism: Candidatus Atribacter alterifermentans; assembly: GCA_012517635.1. GTDB lineage: Bacteria > Atribacterota > Atribacteria > Atribacterales > Atribacteraceae > Atribacter > Atribacter alterifermentans. Next base: position 2,720 of record JAAYUP010000232.1, on the reverse strand, counting down.
ACCAGAAGTCAACAATATTATCCCTAATATTGTTGATAAAGTCAGTCCAGCTGTTGTTAATGTTAATACTTCAAAAATTATGACAATTACCTCCCCCTTTGCTCCCTTTGCCCCTTTCTTTGATCAATTACCTGAGCAGTTTCAACGTGAAGTGCCTCAAAGAGGCATTGGGACAGGTTTTATTTTTCGTAAAGATGGATATATTCTTACCAACAATCATGTAATTGAAGGCGCTGATGAAATTAGGGTTACATTATTAGATGGGAGAGAATTCACGGGGAAAGTAATTGGTGCTGATTCTTTAACTGATATAGCTGTTGTTAAAGTGGAGGCAGAAAACCTTCCTACCCTTTCTCTTGGTGATTCTGATGCTGCCCGCGTCGGTGAATTTGTGGTTGCAATTGGAAACCCTTATGGTCTTTCACATACAGTAACTATGGGAGTTTTGAGCGCGAAAGGTCGTGCAGTACCATCGGGTGATACTGGCCAAGAATACGAAAACTTTTTGCAAACCGATGCCGCTATTAATCCAGGAAATAGTGGTGGACCACTTTTGAATTTGGATGGAGAGGTAATTGGTATTAACACAGCAATTATTCCTTTTGCTCAAGGAGTTGGGTTCGCGATACCCATCAATATGGCAAAATCGATTCTTGATCAATTAATCGAAAAAGGGAAAGTTGTCCGAGCTTGGTTAGGTGTCTATATTCAAAATGTCACACCAGAAATTGCAAAGCAGTTTGGTTATGAAGGTACGAAAGGAGCATTAGTTGCTGACGTTATAGAGAATGGACCAGCAGCAAAAGCAAACTTTCAACGGGGTGATATCATTTTTTCAGTCAATAATCAAGAAATTACTGATACCAAACATCTTCAAAATACCATTCGATCTTTAAAACCTGGTGACACAGCAGAAATCCAAGTTTGGAGAAATGGTGAAAAGAAAACCATTAAAGTACAATTAGAAGAATTGCAAGAGGGATCAGCTTCAATATCGCCTGTTGAAATAATTTCTCAAAAGATTGAATTAGGCATGGAAATTAGTGAAATTACCGCAGACCTCCAACAGAAATATGGTTTTACTGAAAGTAAAGGAGTAGTAGTTGTTTTGGTAAAACCGGGAGGCCCAGCTGAGGAGGCCGGTTTAAGAGCCGGTGATGTTATCCTGCAAATCAATCGAAATGATGTTTCTTCGGTCGAAGATTTTAATTCAGTTTTAGCCAAAGTCGAACCCGGAGATACGGTAATTCTTCTGATTAGCAGATCTGGTCGGACATTATTTGTTCCAGTGAAAGCAATTGAGAAAAAATAAGTGAAATTTTGAGATCAGCAAGGAGAGAACATATTTTATCTCTCCTTGCTCTTTTATTCCTATTTTTTTGTTTATTTCTGGTAAAAAAGCTTTTATAATCAGTCATTAAACGTCCAAGTATTCGTTTTCACGTGAGAGTTTACCTATTTAAGTCGTAGTAATTCAATGACCGAAGAAACCAACTCAATAAAAAACTCTTTCCTAAAATATTTTATATTTTTTTAATTTTACCAATTTTTTCAATAAATTTGTTGAGAATGATGAGAAAAGTTTTTCCAATTCCTTATCACCTTCCTTAGAAAGGATTTTAAAATTACAAGGGAATCAGAATAACTCCTAAACTCCCTTACCATGTGAAGATTAATAAATGCCTTTTTTTGATTAATCGTTATTACTCCACTCATTAATCAAATTTTGGATTAATTTTTTTTAATTTATCTTTAACTAATTGAGTTATAATATGGCGAGAATTTTGAGCAAACATTGAAAATCTATTTATTTTTGCAATCGACCCAAAATGATGGGTATGATTGAGAAGGAGGTACAACTTCGTTATGGAGAAAAAGAAAGTAGCAATTCTGGTGGGTGGTGGTCCAGCACCAGGCCTAAACAGTGTTATATCTTCAGTAACGCTTGAATCAATTCAAAGAGGCTATGAAGTCGTAGGCATTTATAATGGGTTTAAATGGATTTCTTCTGCTTCTTTTGATCCAAAGATTCATACGATAACATTAGATCGAAAGGTTGTTGATGGAATTCATTTTAAGGGTGGATCAATATTAGGAACTGCCCGTGATAGTCTAATTAAGAATGGAAAAATCGATACTGAAAAAGTAAACAATGTTAAGAAAGCCATGGAAATGCTGGATATCGGTTACCTCGTAACGACTGGAGGAGATGATACAGCTTTTAGTGCCAGCATTATATCCAAAGAGATAAAGAATTTTTATGTCGCTCATGTTCCCAAAACTATTGATAATGATTTGCCATTACCTGGTGATATGCCAACCTTTGGTTTTCAAACGGCTCGAGAATTAGGAACTGCCCTTTTAAAGAATTTATTGGAAGATGCTCGCACAACGGGTCGTTGGTATTTTGTTGTTGCAATGGGGCGGAGTGCTGGGCATTTAGCTTTAGGGATGGGAATGGCTGCTGGAGCGACCTTAACTATTATTCCAGAACAATTTGGTAATTGAAAAACGACTTTAAAAAGTGTTTGTGATATCATTGAAGGTTCGATGATTAAAAGAAAGCTTCAAGGTATGGATTGGGGAATTGCTGTCATAGCTGAGGGAGTTGCCTATAAATTTGGTGATTTTGAACAATTAGAAAAAGTATTGGGTCGGCCAATACCGAAAGATCCGCATGGACATCCTCGATTGGCCGAAGTCCCCTTAGGGGATCTTTT